>JADDPR010000285.1 GCA_016781775.1 Rubrobacter sp.
GGACGAGGAGCAGATGTAGAGCCCCCTCGCTGAGGTCGAGTACGGGTTGGGACGGAGTGCGGGCCGGGCTAAGAGCTGCCGCAGGTCAGCCGCTCCGCCGCCGATGTCGCCGCCGACGAGGTTGGAGTTCTGGCGTTCCAGCTGCGCCGGTCCCGCAGCGCTCTTCGCCAGGATGCGATCTCTAAAGCCGGGGGCGAAGCGTTCGATCTGGGCCTCTATCCTGTCGGTCATGTCGAAGCCGGAGCCGTTGGGGACGTGGCAGTAGGCCCAGACGGTGTGCTTCGCCTCCGGGGCGCGCGTCTCATCGAAGAGGCTCTGCTGGGCCAGGAGCACGAACGGACGCTCGGGGTGCTTGCCCCGCCATACGGCGGCCTCCCCCGCCGCAATCTCGTCCAGCGTGCCGCCGAGGTGGGCGGTGCCGGCGCGGGCGCACTCCGCGGCCCTCCAGGGAACCGGACCATCCAGGGCGAAGTCCACCTTGAAGACGCCGGGACCATAACGGTAGCGCGAGAGCGGTCGTCGGTAGCGCTCCGTGAAGTGCTCTCCCGCGATGTCCAGGAGCTGGCGGGGTGTTACGTCGAAGAGAATCGCGCGGGCGCGCGGCACGTCCTTTAGGGACCGGACCCGGACGCCGGTGAAGATCTCGCCGCCCAGAGAGCGCAGGTAGGAGGCCAGCGCGTCGGCTATCTTCTGCGCACCCCCTTTGGGGAGCGGCCAGCCCACCGCGTGCCCGATGGTCGCGAAGATCAACCCGAACGAGGCGGTGGGCGACCGCTCCAGGGGAAGGATCGAGTGCGCCGCCAGCCCCGCGAACATGCCGCGGGCCCTCTCTCCCTCGAAAACGCTCTGTGCGAGGCTGCGTGCGGGACGGATCGCTCGCAGGCCGAAGCGGGCCAACGTCAGCGGGTGGCGCGGGAGCCGGGGCGGGCCGAGCAGGGCGCCGGAGAGCCTGTCCCAATCGGTGACGACCGGCTCTATGAGCCTGCGGTAGGCGGCCGCGTCGGGGCCGAGCGTCTCGCCGGTCTCCTCCACCGAACGCTCCAGCATGGCGGCGGTGCCGTCGTCGAAGGGGTGGGCGAGGGGTGCCGGAGGCTGGATCCACTCCAGCCCGTGCTCCTCTAGCGGGAGTTCACCGAAGAAAGGCGACGCCAACCCCATCGGATGTATGGCCGAGCCGAGGTCGTGGACGAATCCCGGCAAGGTGAGCTCCGCCGAGCGGGCGCCGCCGCCGATGGTGTCGTTGGCCTCCAGGACGGCGACGGAGCGGCCGTTACGTGCCAGCTCGATGGCGGCAGAGAGGCCGTTCGGCCCCGCACCCACGACGACCGCGTCGTAGGCGCTTCGTTGCATCAACTCCGGCTCCGGAACATGCCGCGCACCCAGCGACCCGGGACCGTCATCGCGTAGAGCATGGAGCAGTCGCCCGCGTTGTGCCAGGTATTCATTACCCGAGACCACCGGCACTTTGGGTCCACGCAGACCCTTTGGAGCTCTACCGGCTCGTTCACGCCGAAGTAGTGGGCGGCGAGGGACTTGAGAACGTGCTCCAGATCCGCTCCTGCTCCGTCGAGCCGACCGGGCGGAATCCGACCTCGTAGACCGGATCGTTCGCCCGCACCAGAGATCGGATCTGGGCGACCGTCCGGCCCTCGTCGTCTTCGTACGCGCTAAAGGTGTTCCAGCCGCTCTCCGGGTGTCCCTGCGGCGTCATCACCGTGAAGGACTCGTCGTCCGCGTAGATCGCGCGCACTCCGGTGTACACCGGCATGCCTCCCACCGTGGCGTTTATGAGCAGCACCTCCCCGGGCTCCCGGCTACCATAGCGCCGTCGCCCGCGAGCTCGTCGGCCTTCTCCTTCGTGCGGTTGTGGAGTACCAGTTCATACCCGGCCCGCATCAGGTTCTTCGCCATCGGCCGGCCCATGATCCCCAAACCTATAAAGCCCAACTTTCCGGCCATCGCGCCCCCTTCTAGTCTCCGGCAGTCTCTTCGTGGTTATG
>JADDPR010000187.1 GCA_016781775.1 Rubrobacter sp.
TAGTTTGCCCTTGCGTTCGGTCCACGGCCCCGTTGGTGGGTGACGTCGGTCGAGAAACCGCGTGTCTGCGGCTGCGCCGGGGAGCGAGGAGGATCCCGCTCGATGCGGCCTTGAACGCTCGGGGACGGGGTCTTAGCATCTTTGGTGTGGGGTTTTTCATGCCCGCTCTCGGCGCCGACCGGGCGGCGGAACGGCTTGGCGCTTCGAGGGGTAGAGGACGACGGAGGGAACGGGAAGGATGCCGTACGTAAGGGCGGGAGACATCAGGGTCCATTATGAGGAGAAGGGCCGCGGCCCGGAAGCGATCCTCTTCGTCCACGGCAACATCGCCTCCTGGCGCTGGTGGGAGGAGGTCATGGACCTCTTGCCGGAGGAGGAGTACCACGCCTACGCGCTTGATTCGCGCGGGTGCGGGCTCACCGACAAGCCCGATCGCGGCCACTCCATCGAGCAGTTCGCCGAAGACGTGGAAGCCTTCGCCGACGCCCTGGACCTGAAGGAGTTCACCCTCGTCGGCCACTCCTTGGGGGGAGCCACCGCCTTGCGGTACGCCATCCGCTACCCGCACCGCCTCGAGCGTCTGGTGCTGCTCAACCCGCCCCCCGCCGAGGGGGTGAAGATCGCCCGGTACGGCCAACCCCTGTTCAGGCACTGGCAAAGGGACAAGCGGGCGCTGGGGAGGGCGCTGAAAAGGACGGCCCCCGCCCGCGCTCACGACCCCTTCTTCGAGGAGCTGGTCGACGAGGCCTTCGGGGCCAGCAAGCAGGTCTTCGAGGGGAACGCGAGGGCCTTGGCACGGATGGACGTCTCGGGGGAGCTCGGCCGGATCGAGGCCCCGACGCTACTGATCGCGGGCGGGATGAGCGGCTGGTCCTCCTTGAGGGGCGTCCGGAAGATGCACCAAGCCATCACGAACAGCCGCCTCAAGATCGTCCCGGGCGTGGGGCATTCCCTGAACATAGAGGACCCGCGGAAGTTCGTCGATCTGCTGACGGAGTTTTGCTGGGCGACAAGCCGACCGCAAGCCATCCGCTAAACGCCGTCCGGGAGAAGCTGCCCCCGAGCGAGGTACGCCGGGGCCGGCGGATACGTGGTAGGTGGCCGACCCCGGCGAAGAGGCGGCGGACCGAGTCGGGATATGGAAAGAGGACGCCCGCCCCGCCGAGATATGGTGATGCCCGCATCATCGCACCCGCCGTCGTCTTCGTCAAAGGAGCCGCACGCGCCGCTCGCGGCCTTCGGGCCGACCTCCTCCCCGTCGGCGGCCCTCTCCCCGACCCCGCCTAGGAGGAGGAGAAGTAGGCCCCGGGCAGGCGGTCGAACTCCTCGCGGATGACTCGGTAGCACCCGCAGCTCCTCCCCTCCAGGCCGATCCGGTCGAGCACCCCGACGGTGCCGCGGGCGTAGTAGATCAGGCCCGCCCCCTGGAAATCCCCCGCGACCCCGCTGACGCTGGCCCGCCTCACCCCGAGCATCTGGGCGAGGAACTCCTGGGTGAGCGGGAACTCGTCGCCCCCCACCCGGTCGTGGGTGTGCAAAAGCCACCGGGCGCACCTCTGCCCCACCGAGTGCAGCCGGTTGCACGCGCTCGACTGGGCGGCGAAGACGAACGTCGCCTCCGTGAAGCGCCGCAACAGCCCGTGCAGCTCGTCCCCGGGCCCGACCTCGGTCCTCAAGACCTCCGACCTCATCCTCACGGCCCGCCCGGGCACCTGGCAGAACGTGCCCAAGGGCACCGATTCCCTCCCCAAAAAAACCGGCAGGCCCACCATCCCCTCGTTGCCTATCGTGCCCACCTCGACCACCTGACCGTCTTCCATCGTCGCAACGACCGAGCAGACGCCGTCTATCGGGAACCAGACGTGCCCGATGGGCTCGCCGGCCCCGACGAGGAGCTCCTTGACCCCAAGCTCCACGACCTCCAGGTCCGGCCTTAGGCGTTCGAGCTCCCCCTCGGGCAGGGCGTCCAGGAGCCTGTTGCCCCCGATCTTTCGTCGTTCCTTTCGTCCCGGCATCTCCTCGGCTCCTTCGCCCGCGCCAAGCGTACAAAAAATACATACCCCCGTGCGAGAAGCCCCACGCGC
>JADDPR010000296.1 GCA_016781775.1 Rubrobacter sp.
TGCGAGCTCCTGTTCCTGCCGGCGTACTCGCCGGACTTTTCGCCGATCGAGGAGGCCTTCTCTAAGCTCAAGGCGCTGCTCAGGCGGGCGAAGGCACGCACGAAGGAGGCGCTCGTCGAAGAGATCGGGCGGGCACTGGGCGCGATCGCACCCGAAGACGCCAAGGGCTGGTTCGGCCACTGTGCGGCTATGCGCTACGAGGTCAACTGCATTGAGAACTGCTGTGTGCAACGACATCGTCGGGCAGCTATCACGACCGGCCGGACTGCGGCGGTGACCGACGAGACTCCAACTGCGAAAAGCGCTCGAACGGGCCGAAACTGCATCCAGAGAAAGAGGCGATCGGAGGTACCACGTCCGCGGGCTGGCTCGACTCCCGCTGACCCTTGACGTCGGCCCAAATTCCCTCGTCTGCCCGCGCTTGTCCCGCCTAACTTTGGCCCGTCGCTGGCAAGGGTGTCCTCGGCCCATCGTCGGTATGTTGTGGGGTGTCGCCCCCCTCGCGGTCATCACCGAGCTCGAGCAAGAACTCCGCCACGAACCGCAGCGCGAGCCCGAACAGGACGGCGGCGGCAGTGGCCGCGATCATCAAGACCGCTGCGAGCACATAAATGAACCACGTCACCGCTTCGTGCAACTCGCTCACTCCGCCACCTTCCCCGAAAGCGTTCGACCGCTTTCCTTGGCACCATCAGTGACATGCCGAGATCGGCCACTCCCTCCTCCAAGACGCCCTCGTGCCCGTCCTGGGGTGGGACTCCTTTACCGTACTGTGAGAACGCCTTGCGGTGTCCGTCTCCTGCTTGCCGACGATCCGCCCTTCCCCACGATGCAGCCTCCTCTGCGGTCATGGGATTGTGCCACACCGCGGAATTGCGAGGCCGTCGTAGGGAGTTTTGGGATCGGACGCTTCCCCGCCGCCGCGCTCCTGGTGGATGTGCCGAAGGAGTCGTGTAAACTGCCAGCGAAGGGCAGGGAAAGGCGTGGTTCTCGGTGAATCGAGGGGTGTAGATGAGCGAAAACCGCAAGGAAGTGGTCGTCCGCGGGGACGGGGAGGGGTTACACCACGAAGTCTTCGTCGGGTCGCACCGGCTGTCGGCGGACGAGCCGCCGCATTTGGGAGGGTCCGACCGTGGCCCGAACCCCTACGATCTGCTGCTCGCGTCATTAGGATCATGCACGGCCATGACGCTCACGATGTACGCTCAGAGGAAAGACATCCCCCTTCGCGGCGTCACCACCCGGCTTCGGCACTCGAGGATCCACGCCGACGATTGCGCCGCTTGCGAGACCGAGAAGGGCAAGCTCGATTCGATCGAGCTGAGCATCGAGCTCGACGGTCCGCTGAACGAAGAGCAACGCTCGACGCTCCTCGAGATCGCCCACAAGTGCCCGGTCCACCGCACCCTCACCTCCGAGAAGGTCATTACGATCAACGCGGGTGACGGACCGGGCTAGGGATTTGTAGGGCTTCGGGAATCGTAGCCCCGACCCCGCTCTACCTTTGCGTACGTTTATCCGCCCGCAGCATGGTGACAGCTACGTCGAAGGGGGGCGCATCGGTTACCCCGAAACCGATGCCTTCGGCTGCCCGAGCACTACCTCACGGCCTGGAGTAGGCCCTGGTAGGTCACGCCTTGCTTGCCTGCCGATGGGCACACCTTTTCCTACGCCCTCATGTTCACATGCCACCCGCACGACATCGTGGGTCGTACGGGCCATTTCCGCTGCGTACTTGGGGCCACCGCCGGCAGCCGGGAGGACCGCCCTGGCGCGCCGACGCGGACCACCCCGCTGCAGACCTTCTCCTCGAAGACCCTCTCACAGCCGTCCGCGAGCAGTGTGTCTCACTGCGGCTCCAGCTTCTGGCCCTTCCTCGACACCCTAGCGTACCCGACCCTCTTGCGCCCATTGTCCCGAAAACGTCCGCCGTATCAAGTAGCGGGATTCGGCAAACGGGACAAACTTTGGGACGCTCGTCCAACGTTGCGGGACGCTTTATCGGGACGAATGACCTCCGTCCCGTATCTGAGGGTTATCGGCTCGCAGTACGATTCTCCCGGA
>JADDPR010000031.1 GCA_016781775.1 Rubrobacter sp.
AGGCGCTCGGGGACATCCGGGCCTCGGCCGCCACGGACGTAACGGGCTACGGCTTCCTCGGCCACCTCGCCGAGGTTCTCAGGGCGACGGGCGTCGGCGCGGTGGTCACGAGGGGCGACGTACCGGTCTGGGAGCGGGCCGAGGTCCTCGCCGCCGAGGGCCACTACCCGGGCGGCTTGAAGAACAATCGTACCTACCTGGGGGACTACGTCAGCACCGACGGCCTGAACGAAGGCGCCCTCCTCCCGCTCTACGACCCCCAGACGAGCGGCGGCCTCCTCGTCTCGGCCCCACCTCAGGAGGCTGAACGCTACGTCCGCGCCCTCCTGGAGCGCGGGGAGACGGCCGAGGTCGTCGGCGATGTCGTCGAGGAGCCCGGTATTTTAGTGACAAGCTAGAGGGCAGCTCCCAACGGTTCCTGGTCGCCGAGGGCAAGTCAGCCGATTACCGTCCTCTTTCCACAAGCGACCACGACCTGGGGGGACGGCCTCCATCATTCAGCCGTCCCCCCAGGCAAACTCAGAGATCAAACGCCAGGGGCCCCAGGGGATGATCGCCACTACGGGCTGGTGGTCGAGATTCATGTCGTAGAGTCCGTTTAGGAGGTCAACGGTGCCGGGGCCCGGGGTCGCCGCGCACAACCCCGCCCCGGTGAACCTCATATGGACGGCGAAGGAGGCTACCTCCTCGTGAGCCGTCCGGGTGGAAGTTTTCGAAAAATTTTGTTGTCCTCCTCCGAGGTAAGGATTTTAGGGGTGAGGGCGTCGGTACCGGTGCACGAAATTCCGGACGGAGAGCGAAGGAGGCACAACACAGGACGAGCCGAACGCAGAGGTACGCGAGGTTACGACGAAGGTGCTTTCGCGAAAGTGAGGAAGAACGTGCGGAGAAGAGCAACCTGAAGACGTTTTCTGCTGGGCGGATCGCCCTGACGTTACTGATCGCCCTTACGGCGGTTCTTGCGCTGGTGGGTTGCGGCGGTGGCGGGGCAGGAGCTGGAGGCCCTGAGACGCTGCGGGTTGGTCTGGTCCCGAACCAGAACCCGGAGAGCGTGCAGGCGAACTACGAACCCTTCGGCGACTACCTCTCGCAAAACCTGGGCAGGCCCGTCGAACTCACCGTGCCGACAAGTTACGGCGCGGTCGTCGAGGCGATGGTCAACGACGAGCTTGACCTCGCGTACTTCGGCGGCCTCACATACGTACAGGCCAGGGAGCGCGGGGAGGTGGAGCCGCTGGTCACGGAGATCAACCCCAGAACCCACGACACGACGTACCGTTCCCTGATCATCGCGCCCGCGGGCAGCGACGTGCGGGAGGTTTCGGACCTCGAGGGGAAGGACTTTGCCTTCGGGAGCGCGTCGAGCACCTCGGGCTCGCTGTACCCCGCTATCATGCTCCAGGATGCGGGGATCGACTACCGGACGGACCTCGCCAACTTCAACTACACCGGCGGCCACGACGCCACGGCGCAGGCGGTCGCGAACGGTCAGGTGGACGCGGGCGGCCTCGAGGATCGCATCCTCTACGACCTGGTGGACGAGGGCGCCGTCGACGAGAACGCTTTCCGTATCGTCGACGAGTCCGAGCCCATACAAGGCTACCCCTGGGTGGCGCGGGGCGCCCTCCCGGCCGATCTCAAGGAGCGTATCGTCGCGGCCTACCTCGAACTGAAAGACCCGGCGCTCCTCGACCTCCTGCGCGCCGAGGGCTACGAGAGGGTCCGGGCGGAAGACTACGACTTCGTGGAAGAAAGGGCTCGCGAGCTTGGCCTCCTCACCGCGAAGTAGCGCCGACAAGCACCTGGGTGGCGTAGCCCTGGAGGGCGTCACCGTTCGCTTCGGGCCGACGACGGCGCTCAAGGACGTCACCTTCTCGGTCGAGCCCGGGGAGAGGCTCGCCGTGGTCGGGGCGAGCGGCGCGGGCAAGTCCACGCTCTTTCGCGCGCTAACCCGGAGCGTCCCCCTCGACTCGGGCAGGATCACCGTCGGAGGACGCGAGCTCTACGCGCTCTCGAAGGGGGAGATCAAGGGGGTGAGGCGACGCGTCGGCACGATCTACCAGGCGTATAA
>JADDPR010000429.1 GCA_016781775.1 Rubrobacter sp.
TGCCGCCACTTTGTCCCCGTCCGCCCCTGATGAGGGCGTTTATCCCGAAAGATAGCGCGACGAGGCCGACTACCACGAGGAAGAGGCCCGCGGCGAGGCCGGTCGACAAGGGCTCCTAGCTCCTCTTGCCGCCCATGCGGGCGAGGAGGTTGCGGAAGCGTGGGTTGTTGCGCAAAGGGGCGAACTCCATCGCCTTCTCGAAGTGCTCGGCGTCCTGCTCGCCCGCGGCGACGGCCTTCTCGATAAGGTCGAGGGAGGCGCCGAAGTCGCCGCTTCGGGCCCTGATGCTGGCGAGCGCCGAGAGCGCCGGTGAGTATTCGGGGTCGGCGGCGACGGCGCGGACGAGGAGCTCTTCGGCGGTCTCGAGGTCGTCGGTGGCGTAGTAGAGGCTCGCGTAGGAGTAGAGGGCGCGCGGGTTGTTCGGGTCGCTCTTGAGGGCCTCCATGAGGTGCTCCTCGGCCTTTGCGACCGCGCCGCGACGCTCGTGGTAGAGGCCGAGCTCGAGGTGGGCGTTGGGGTCGTCGGGGTCGATGGCGAGAACGCTCCGGTAGGCTTCGGCCGAGCCTTCCTCGTCGCCCAGGGCCAGGCGGACTTCGCCTAGAGTGTAGAGGTGGCGGATCTCGTCCCGGCCCAGAGCCACGGCTTCTTCGGCGAGGGCGAGCGCCTCGTCGAGGTTCTTCCCTTCGGCGAGAAGGTGGGCGGCGAGCTCGTCCCGGATCTCGGGCGAGCCGGGGCAGTACTCGAGCCCGCGCCGGAAGGCTGCTTCGGCCTCCGCCATGCGGTTGTTGCGGGCGTGGCAGATGCCGAGGTTCGCGTGGGCCTCCCACCAGTCGGGGGTCTCCTCGATGACCTCCTCGTAGGCTTCTACCGCCTCCGGGTAGCGGCCGAGCATGTCCAGGGAGTTGGCCCGGAAGGTGTGCGCCCCGCTCTTCTGCTGCCCGTCGTCGGCGACCTCGATGGCCTTCTCGAAGAAGTCCAGGGCCTGGGCGTAGTCCGAGGCGTCGAAGGCGGTAAGCCCCGCGTTGATGAGCATGTCCGCGTCCTCGGGGTGGGTTCTGGTCCAGCGCTCGAAGGTCGCGCGGGCGAGGTCCGTCTCTCCCATGAGGCCGTAGTAGCGCCCGAGCTCGACGAACGCGTCCGGGTACTCGGGGTCGAGCGAGGTGGCCCTCTCCAGGTGGTGGACGACCTTGAAGGGCTCGTCGTCGCGCATCCCCAGGGCCGCGAGGCCCATCCTCGGGGCCACCCAGTCGGGGTCCTGTTCGAGGGCGTTGAGGAAGCTCGCCTCGGCCTCCTCGGTCCGGTCGAGGCCCAGTAGCGCGCGGCCCACGGCCTCCAGCGCCTCGGGGCTCTCGGGCGCGAGTGCCAGGGCGGCCTGAAAGCGTGCCAGGGCCTCTTCCAAAAGCCCCTCACCGGCGAGGGTCTCGCCTTGTTCTAAAAGCTCCTCGAACTCCTCCATCGGAGCAATTAAACCAGATGGACCGCCCTTTTTTGGTGATTCCTTCCCCTCTCTCTCCCGCCCGGTTCCTGAGTCGTTCTCCCGTATAATCGGCGGCCGGAGGGCCTTTTACGAGATCCGGAAGAGAGGCAATGCTTTGAAGAATCCCCCCGTGGTCGAGAAGCTGCAGATCCGCTACCAGGATCTCGACCCCTACGGGCACGTGAACAACGCCGTGCACATGAGCTTCTTCGAGACGACGCGCCTGGCGTACTTCGAGGCCCTGGCACGGGCCGCCGGGATCGGGGCCCTCGAGGCCGGAGACCTCCCGGGGGTGCGCTACGTTATCGCCGAGGCGACGCTCAGGTACAAGGCCCCGATCTTTATAGACGAACCTCTCTTCGGCGCCGCGAGCGTCCGCACGGTGGGGAATCGCTCCTTCGTCATGGACTACGAGCTGCGCTCCGGCGAGAGCTTCGAGGGAGGCCGCGTCGTGACCGAGGGGACGAGCGCCCAGGTCTTCTACGACATACCTTCCAGCGAGGTACGCCCCCGCCCCGACTGGTTTCTCGCGGCCGTCGCCGACCTCGAAGACCGCCCCGAAGACTCCTTCGCCTCG
>JADDPR010000325.1 GCA_016781775.1 Rubrobacter sp.
AAAGAACAGGGCGAGGAACTCCGTCACGCCGTGACGAATGTGAACGAGCGGACATTTACAGATAATACTTTTAGGAAACTAAAGCACAGAAAACATACACCCACGACCAAACCTACACAAGGACGGCTCGAAAACCAACACCGAAAAAGGGACGGGGAAACTCGGGCAGCAAAAGAGGAACGACGGCAACCCGGACGGACAAGAAGCGAAGAGCAGGACCGAGCGGGGAAGACGCGAGCAACCGGGAAGCGAGGCAGAGGAGGGAGGCGAGGGAAAAGAGAAACTGCCTCAATGTATTATGTAAAGTTGCGCGATGCCGAGCGGTCGAGGGTGGTGAGCAGGAAGCGGTTCTCGGGCTCGGGGGGGCCGACGTAGAGGTAGAGATCGCCCTCGAGGGAGAGGTAGTAGCGGTTCTCCTCCGCGTCCACGATCGGGGCGCTGGCGGCGACGAAGCGGCTGTACTGATCGTAGGGGAGGGACTCGAGGTCGGCTATGGTCTTAGCGAACTCGCCGGCCTCCAGGCGATTCCTGAGTGCACGATGCACGTGGTCCTCGTCGGGTCGGGCGGCGGTCATTGCGCTGATGGGGGACAGCTCGGGCTCCGTGGTCACGGCCTCCCTCGGGAGCGTGACGGGCCAGGCGTTCTCGATGTACCTGATCAGCCACCCGGCCGGGTTGGTGATGCCGGTCTGGTGGGGGAGGGCGTCGAGGTAGCGACGGCAGTGACTTGCCCCGTTGTCGGAGACCAGCTTCTCCGCCTTCGCGGCGGCGACGCCGTGGCGCATCAGTGCGTCGGCGGTGTTGCGCTCGCGGGAGGAGAGCGAGACCTGGGGCCGGTCGCGGGCCTCGACGAAGTTGCGCGCGATGCGGAAGCAGATCACCTGGTCCTCCCCACGCTGCTCGTAGTCGGCCCGCTCCAGGAACCCGCGACGCTCCAATTCCTTGAGGCCGGGCTCGACCTTCTCCCGGATCTTCGAGTTGTAGCGGTAGCTCTCGGGCATTGGGATGAGCTGGCGCAGCTGCTGGACTCCCACCGTCCAGGAGAGCTTGCCGCGCCTCTTGGCGTCGACGAGCTGGTAGAGGCTCTTGGCCATGGGGCTCTTGAGCGAGAAGAAGAAGTCGGTGTCGAGGGTCTTGAGGAACCCGGAGTTGTACGAGCGGACCAGGATCTCGTGAAACTTCAGCACGTGGCGCTCCGCGGATCGGCCCTGGCCTCGCCTCGTGCTGGCGAAGTGCACGCTCCAGGGGGTGAAACGGTGGGTACGGAACTGCTCGGTTTCGTTGTCGTAGAAGGCGTTCTTGGCGTAGACGACGCTGTCGGCGATCCTATCCAGGGACTCGCGCACCTTCTCGTAGTTGTTGCCCCCGCTGTTCTTGCCCAAGATCTTGAGCAACTCGTAGAGGCTGAAGCTCACTACCCCGTCGGGCGGCATCCCCCCGGCGCGGTGCACGAGCTTCATGATTGCGACGTGAACGTCTCGTTCTGCCGGACCCGGCAGGCCATATTCCCGCCCGCCGACAACCTTGACGTACTGCTCAAGGCGCTGGCCGTCCGCCGTGCGGATGATGTTCGTCGCCTCCACGCTCTCCTCCGAGCGGCCCCTCGTCTTGTACAGGAACAGCGGTACGAGTTCGAGGTTGATCTCGACGTTGATTATCGGGCTCTTCTCGAGCTCGAAGAGCTTGAGGTCCTCCACGCCGGCGTGCACCAGCTTCTGCACCCCGTTACGGTTGCTCAACATACTCGCCCTTCACGTCCTCCCGAGGAAGCCCATCGTGACCGCCTACCGTCAACTGAAAATCTTCCTTCTTCGTAAAGACACACAATAAACATCTAACACAAACAACTACAGAACGCCCGAGCTCCCGTGGCATACAAAAAGCACATTTGCAGGAAAAACGTTCGCAATTTTCCCGAGCAGGACGATAAGTTTTCCCTGGCAAAACGGTATTGCTTCTCGGAGAGGACGATAAGACGTCCCGGGGAGGACGGGGTTAGTTCCCCGGCGAAACGGTAAGGTTTCCCGAAGAGAACGCCATCTCTTCCCGGGCAGGCCGATAACGCTCGGGCCGGAAGCTTCCCGGAGGGGACGATAACACTACCCTGGCGGGACGATACGAGCCGGCGAGTCGGCTACGGGGGGGCCACGGGCCTGGCGCTACGAATTCCAGCCCGGGTCTACTTCCCGGGCGGGACGATATGCAACCGGCGTCATGAGGCGTGGAGGTCAAATCTTCCCGGAGGGGACGATATCGCAGACCGGTCCACGGCCTCCGTCGGCAGAAACGCGCGCGTATATCGTCCCCCTCGGGAAGTCTCAGCCGAAGGCCGTACCCGACGCGTCCGATATCGTCATGTACGGGAAGTGGATGCCAGTCGCCCACCGGCTGGGTAGCGCACTCGGGTCCGAGGATCAGGGTACGACCGGCCGCGCCCGTACGGACGACCACGGAGCACCCGGGGAGGAGCTACGCGGCCGAACGCTCCTCGGCACCACGCCTCATCATTCGGGCCGGGGAACACGCGAAACCGGCACCACAACTCACTATTTGAGGTGCGTCGACACGCTGGATCTAGCCGGCAGGGAACTAGTCATCCGGCGACATTGAGACAGTTGGGCAAGACCGGTAGGTGGCCTCAGGATTGGGAGCGCGGGGAACAGAGGCTACATTTCCTCGAGACGCTGGATGGCGGTTCCCAAGCCTCGGTAGCAGCGCATTGCGAAAGATCCTTGCCGGGCCGAGGGCATGGACTCCCCACGGGAACCCGAGCATTACGCGTCGTTGTGCCGTTGTGCTTACGAGGAAATCGAAGGCGTCTTCTCAATTTGCTCTTACCACCGTAAAATGTCGTTTGCTAAGGGGGGACGACATCAAGGGGTCTCGATACCGGTGCCACTCCAACAGCATCTCTGCCGATGTTGCAGCAACGCGGAAGGTCGCGAACGGTGAGTTCGAAGGGCCACAGCGCCGCGGTGAAGATTGCACCTGGGCCGAAGGGGCTGCCCGTGTTGGGCAGCTCCCTGGAGATGATGAGGAACCCGTTGCGATTCGTGGACCGCATCCGGTGGCAGGGCGACGTGGTCCGCTTTCGGGCTGCGACCCCTTCGGGAACCCTCATCGCACACCTGTTGACCCGGCCCGAGCACGCCGAGTACGTCCTGAAAGACAACGTCGGCAACTACCGCAAGTCCGGCGTTTACGATAGGGCGGCGCTGTTCGTTGGCAATGGGCTCCTGACCTCCTCGGGGAAGCACTGGCGCAGACAGAGACGGATCATGCAGCCGGCCTTCGGGCGTAGGAGGATCGCCGGCTTCGCCGCCAAGATGGCCTCGGCCACGGAGAGGATGCTCGAGCGATGGGCGGAGCCCGCCGAGCGCGGGGCGGCGTTGGACGTAGCGCGGGAGATGATGCGCCTGACGCTGACCATAGTGGGCGAGACTATGCTGAGCACCGACTTCAGTGCCGAGACAGACAAGGTAGGACGCGCGGTGGGCTATCTGCTGTGGTACACGGGGCGGCGCACCACGGCCATATTCAGCCTGCCCGATAGCTGGCCGACGCCGAGGAACCAGCGCTTTAGAAAGGAACTCGACGTCCTCGAGGAGCTGGTCTACGGTCTGATCAACGACCGGCGCAGCAGCGGGCACCACGGCGAGGACCTGCTGGGCATGCTGATCGACGCCCGGGACGAGGATACCGGCGAAGCGATGAGCGACAGGCAACTCAGGGACGAGGTCATGACGATCCTGATCGCCGGGCACGAAACCACGGCCAACGCCCTGGCATGGACCTGGTTCTTGCTCGCCAGGCACCCCGAGGCGGCGGGCCGGCTACGCGCGGAACTGGACGAGACCTTGGGGGGGCGCACCCCAACATTCGCAGATCTTTCGTCCCTCCCCTACACTAAGATGGTCTTCCAGGAAGCTCTTAGGTTGTACCCGCCCGTCTGGATGATGGCCCGCATCGCCAACGAGGACGACGAGATCGGCGGATACCGCATCCCGCGAGGCTCCCGGATAGCGCTAAGCCCCTACGTCATCCACCGCAACCCGGACCTCTGGGAGAGACCGGAGGAGTTCGCTCCCGAGAGGTTCGACCCCGCCCGGGCTGACGATCGTCCGCGTTACGCGTACATACCCTTCTCCGGCGGCCCCAGGAACTGCATAGGTCAACACTTCGCTACCATGGAAGCCCAACTGGTGATAGCAACGGTCGCCCAAAGGTACTCCCTGGATCTTGCGCCTGGACAAAAAGTCGAGCCCGAGCCCAGCATCACCCTTCGTCCCCGGAACGGGCTTCCGATGCTACTCCGCGAGGCCCGAACGTGAGGCGTCTTGGCAAAGGGCGCATGGAGGGTTTTGTGCAAAACCTCCGCCACCGATGACGACGTCCGGATTCGGAAGGCAGTTCGAAAGGCTGGCGGACGTCTATCGCAAGGAAGACGGCTCCCGATGGACTCCCAGGGAGATCGAAGAGACCACCAAAGGATTCGTCTCGCAACCTTACTTGGCGAACCTGAGAGCCGGGCGCATCCGCCAGCCGGGTTTCGACAAGCTGCGGGCCATATCCCGAGCGATGAGCTTTCCCTTTGCGCTGTGGTTTGAGGAGCCCGAGAGGTGGGGCAACCTCGCCCAGGAAGAGGAGCGGCGGGCCGGGCCCACCCTGGCCGAGAGGCTAAATCTGCTCTTCGACCTGGTGAGGCACCCCCAGACGGGAGAGCCTTTCGCCAACGCCGAGATCGCCCGGATGAGTTCGGGACACCTAACGGAGGAGGAGGTGGAGCTGCTACGCGGCGGGCAACTCAAGGACCCCACGATGGCCCAGCTCCTCTCACTATCGGACGCGTTCGGCGTCGACGTGTCTTACTGGTACCTCAAACCCGAGAAGCAGCCGCCCCTGGATCACAGGACCATGGAGGCGCTCAGAAACGAGAAATCCCACCTGATACTGAACAAGATCCACGGCCGTTCGGAGAGGGAGAAGGACATGATACTCGTCATGCTCGAGCAGTTGGATCGAATGAAGGAAGGGGGCGAAGAATGATCGGGGCGCGGGTAATGCGCACCCTGAGCGAATGGAGCTCCCGTCCGAAAGCGCCCGGCTTCGAGGAGTTCCTCGCCGAGTTGGGTACTTTGGGCCTCAAGGGCACCGAGTTCGACGCTCATGCGTATGCACGGGCGCTCGAACGCCATCTCGCTTACGCCATAGAAGTCGAGAAGGCCAGCGACCTTACTGGTCGGGGCGACCTCGCCCATCGCGTCCTGTCGTCCTTGGTGAGGCAAGCAGGGGCCATGGGCGTGACGCAGTTTTTCCCGGACGCCGACCCGCCGAGGTTCCTGATATTGACCGCGGACGGCCTCAACCCTTGGTTGTACCAGCACACTGTTTTTCACGAACTGGCGCACGTGGCGGCGGGGCACCCCTTCCGTCACCGGCTGGCCCCGTTGGCGGCCCCCCGACCGAATGGCCGTTCCGTCGACGGGGCCAGAGTTGGCGGCCACGAAGAAACCGTACGATTCCCCCCTCGCCGGCTCGCACTGCGGCGACCCTTTCTGGACGAAAATCTGTGCGAAAGTGAGGCGGACCTGAGGGCCGAATACGCGATCCTCGCGGGTAACCTCGGTCAGATCTCGCTTCAGAAGGACAACCTGAACCAGGCGGGTTGAGGGGGCGGCCTGGCGCACGAGCTGCAGCTGGCGCTGGTGGGCTACGGTTGCTTCGTCGTGCTCGCCGTGTACCATCTCCTAAAGCCTAAGTTCCGGCCCCTAGCCGTACGCGGCGCCGCCGCGGCGTTACTCTTTGGGGCCTTGTTCTTCACCTCGCAAATCTTCTTTCGCACTGACTCCTGGCGCGACCAGACCCTGGTTTTTACTATTACGGGCCTGATCAACGACGCTACGTTCGTCTTCATATGTTTCCTGCTCGCCCGGAGCATAGCGAGCAAGAATAGGGTGCTGAGATCCCTCTTGCTTTCTTCGGCGATCGTGCTGCCCCTCTTTTGGGCGTTTACCTTCTGGGTTGGTCTATTGTGGCCCGTGCCGGCGGTCGAGCGGATGGCCTCCTCGCCCCCGCAGTTCCTCCTGATTAAGCTGCGCAACATCCCCGAAGCCCTCTACATGACCCTGGCGGCCGGCGTCTTCTTGAAGGAGGCCGCAAAAAATTCCCCGGACCTTGGGAGACGGCGCCTCCAGAACCTGTGCTTCTTCTTGGGCTCGCTCGGTTTCGTCGTAATCACGACCAACGCCTATCTGACCGCCGCGTTCAGGGTCATCGGCGGCGTTCGAAAGGAAACTGTGGTCCCGGTCCTACTGCGGGCAGAGAGCGTTGCTTCCGCAGTCACCGGCTTATCCTTCCTGCTGGGCATCGCCCTCTATTGCTCGAGAAGCCGCCGCGACCGCGCGCTGGATATGGTGGCAAAGTGGATCCGGTACAGGCAGCCGATAGAGGCCCACCTCTGGAAGTATTACCAGGACAACCTCGGCAGCAACTTCACGACCGTCTTCTTCGACCGGGCGGCACGTAACCTGGGCCTCTCGCCGAGAAGCAAGGCCCGCGCCGAGTACATGATAAAGCTGGTCTCGATGGCGAACCTCGACCCGGAGAGCCGCCGCCTGGTCTACCCATTGAGTCGCATACAGAAAGTTCTGCTCGAGGACCCGGAGATTTCTTCCCGGCTTTCGACTCCCTCCCACGACCGAACCCAAGGGGAGACGCGCGGCTACGAACTGCACGAGGATCTCCTCTACCAAGTTCTCCGTCCGGCCATCGACCTTTCCAGCCCCAACAGCAAACCCGATTTCCTCAATTCCCCCGAATGCGTACAGTTGGCCGCCGTCGTAGCAGCGGACGCCGGGCGTCTGTCCTCTCCCATGCGCGAACACGTACTGAAAGGTTCGGCCGTGAGGGGACACGTCCTCTCAGCCTACTTTACGGCGAAGCACTCCGTCCTGTCGAACGAAGACTAGGGGCATCGCATTTACTGTCAAAAAAGTAGGCGCCGTATTCGATAGTAATATTGCGTAAATGTTACGGGTTGGTTACCATAAGGTTGTCCCAGCGGGACGATAAGCAAGGGACGAGCGGCAATTGAAGGAGGGGGGCTTCGTGCTACCAGACGACTTTCGCCCGGAAGAATCGAAGCATCCAACGTGCTTGTCCGATTCGTGTCAACCACGTTCCCGTCCCTTCGGTGTGTCACACGGTGCACAAGTGGACTGTCCGGCAATGCGTATGCCGTCACGCGCGGACCAAGATGCGAGGAGTAGGGTTAAATCGCCGCTGTGGACATGGGAGAGAAATTCCGGCACTTTCTCAGGACCCGGCGGCGCCCGGACGGCTCGGCGCGGGCCAGGGCCGACATCGAGCGGGCGACGCGCGAGGAGCTCTCGCGTTTCTACGTCAGCCGGCTGCGGCGCGGGAAGATCGACGACCCCGGGTTCAAGAAGATCGTCGCCATCAGCCGCGCCATGGACATACCGATCCAGGCGTGGCTCGAAGACCAGCCCGACTCGTAGCCCTTCTTCGCTCCGGGCGGGCGCCGTACCGTGGACCCTCTTGGTGGTCCATCCGAGTACCAATCAGCCGAACACTCCGACCAGGCAGAGAAGCCTCCGTTTGGTCACGTAGGCCGGGCCGGGCGGCCCGAGCTCTGGTGCTCGAACCAGAAGGACCGCCCGACGGAGACGCAACAAGGAGGAGCCCCTTGCAGCATCAACCAGACCCTAACCGAATACACCGCATATCTCCAGATGATCGCCAGAGGTCTGGTCCCAACGCGATCACCAGCATAAGCCGCCGGCCCCAACTCTCTCCCGCTCTTTGCGATGCCATCGACAGCCTCGCAAGGTTCGTCGGGCCGCTGCCCGACTTCCTGAGGACCCTGGCGGCGCGCGCCGCCGAGGCGTTAGAGGTCCGCAGCGCCGAGGTTCTGGAGCTCGTTCCCGAGGGGTTCGTCTCGCGGGCCCGGCACGACTTCCCGCTCGCGTTCGACGAGGAGAGCCCATTGGGCCACGACACGCATGCCGGGTGGGCCGTGCGAACCGGCGAGACCCTGTCCACGAACTACGTCTTCGAGAACCGCTTCCCGAACGACTATCTGCGCGATCACGGCATCAAGAGCGGCATTACCACCGCCATCGGCGCGACCGACGGGGGCACCTCTTCCCCGTGGGGGGTACTGGCGGTGCATGACGCCAAGAGCCGCGATTACTCGGCCGACGAGATCCTGTTTATGGAGAAGGCCGCGGACCTCGCCGCGGCGTTCATCCGGCGCGACGCCCAGGAACAGGCGCGGCTGCGCGAAGAAAGGGACCGCGCCAAACACGAGACGCGCCGGAGGCGGACTGCGGAGTACC
>JADDPR010000376.1 GCA_016781775.1 Rubrobacter sp.
GCCGTGGTGGCGCTCGGCGCGGTGGGCGCGGCGCTCGTGGTGGCCGGGATCGTCGGGTTGCCGCTCCTCGTCTGGGCGGGGGCGGCGGTCCTGATCGGGGCCTCCACCTGGAACGCCCTGGCCCTCCGCCGGGGGCGCCCGGGAGTGGCGGGCGCGTGAGGAGGCTCGGCGTCTGCCCGGTTGGTCGACGGTCGGCCGCCGGAGCAACGGATCCAAGACCGGCGCGAAACACACAGCGGAAGCCAACAGCGGACGGAAGGAAGGGATTTAGAACATGAGCAGAGGACTGATTCTCGTGGCGGCGCTCGTCGGCGTGGTCGTACTGGCGGCGGGCTGGCGGGCCGCCGCGGATGACACAGGAGCGGCGCCCGCCCGCGAGGAAGCCGCCGCGCAAGAGATCCGGCAGGCCAGCCCGGAACCCGAGGCCCCGCCCGCCGACGACGTTCCGTCGGCGTCCGACTCGAAGGACCCGGCTCCGGGGGGGGCTGCTCCAGAGAACTCCGCCGGGGCCACGCAGACAAAGCGGTTGGCGGTCGACAACGTCCTGCAGGTCGGAGGCTTCGGCTGCGTCAGCTGCGCCTCCATCATCGCGGGGACCCTGCAGAACGCCGACGGCGTAGAGAGCATGACCTACGAGACCGAGACCGACACGTACCTGGTGGAGGTCAACGACGACTTCCGCATGGACGAGGTCGCCGAGCAGCTCCGCGCGCTCAGCGAGGATTACAACCGGCGGATCGGGCTGCCGGATAGGCCGGATTGGATCCTGAGGGAAGCCTAGAGAAGAACGGCGCCGAGGCGGCTCGCGGTACGACGAGAAACGTGAAGGAAGGAGCGACGTGCATTACGAGGACGTCCGCGTGTCGGAGGATTTGAGCGGTGCCCTAAGAGAGGCCTACGAGCTCCCCCCGCGGCGGTACGAGACGCTCGGGGAGTTGGCCATCGTGGCGAAGCGGGGAACGCCGCCGCTCGAGCACTTCGCCTCCGAGGAGCCGACCCGCCACGAGATCGTGGCCAACGACAAGGCTTACTACGCACACTGCTTCCTGGACGCCCTCATGTTCCCGTTCCTGCTGGGGGGAGAGCGGGTCGAGGTCCGCTCCAAGAGCCCGGTCGACGGCGAGGAGGTCGAGGTCATCGTAACGGAGGAAGGCGTCGAGCCCTACCCGCGAGGCGCGGTCACCTCGTACGGCGCGCCCCGGACGGGTGGGGGTTTTGCCTCGCGCTACCTCAACGCCTTCTCCTCCCGGGAAGAGTACGAGCGTTGGGCGCACGAGACGCCGGAGGCCGTCACCCTGGTCTTATCCATCGAAGACGCGTTCGCCTTCGCCCGCGACCTGATCACGGGCGGACGGAAGATGCCGGGACGGGAGACGATGGCTAGGTCGCGCGGTTTTGGTCGCGAAGGCGACGACGTTACGGAAGGAGCGAGGACGAGTTGAAGAAGGTCGGCGGTTATTTGCTGGCGGGAACGGCTCTTCTGGCGTGTCCCTGCCACCTGGTCATCCTGTTACCGGCGGTGCTGGGCCTGCTCGGGGGCACGGCGCTCGGGGCGGCGCTCGGCGCGCACACGGGGCTCATCCTCGCGGGAGCCACGGTCTACTTCGTGGTCGCGCTCGCCGGAGGGCTCTACCTCCTGAACCGGCGGGCGCAAGACGAGGAGGGAAGTGATCGGGCACCGTCGTCCGCCGCTCGGAAGGCGATGCCCGCCTCCGGGACGAAAAGCCCGTTCCGTCCGCGCCGGGCGGAGGCGAGGGAACGACGAGCGCAAACGGGGGCGAGGAGGAATTGATCGAGTTGGCGAAAACGGGCAAGAATCGGAGGATTACTAGGGTCGTGGCGTTGGCGGCGCTCTCGCTGGCGGTGCTCGCGGCCGCGGGGTGCGGCGGCCCCGGCCAGGGACGCTCCGCCGCCGAGGCGGACGGCAGTGACGGCGCGCAAGGTAGCGGTGCGAGCGCCGCAGAAGCGAAGATCGAGACCCTGGACGGGGAGGAGTTCGACCTGGCGGAGAAGCGCGGCG
>JADDPR010000306.1 GCA_016781775.1 Rubrobacter sp.
CAGCTCCTACGGGGCGACCGGCAACTACGGGACGACCCACAGGTACTTGAACCCCGGCTCCACCTTCGCCCCCGCCCGGTTCAAGATCAAGGTTCCGGCCAGGGACACTTACGACGTCTACGGGTGGTGGCCGGCCAGCTCTGGCTACAACGACCGCGCGCGTTTTAGGATCTACACGCCGAGCGGCTGGGTCAACAAGGACGTCAACCAGAGGACGAACGGTGGGAAGTGGGTCCTCCTCGGCCGCTACACCCTCAGTGCCGGAGACGCCTACTGGGTACAGGTTTCGAACCGCTCCGCTGGCAAAGGCTACATTGTCGCCGACGCAGTTAGGATCGTGCGCAGGTAAACGCGAGCCGGGCTTCTCTACGCTCCGGGGGCGTCCTCCATGGCGCCCCCTCCTTCGTCCGTGCCCTCCGGGACGTGCAGGGCGCGCCTCAAAGGGTTCTCGTGGTGGCTCCAGCCGCCGGGGGAGACGTTCTTCGTGGTCTCGACGAACATCGCGGTTCGGGCGTCGAGGTTGTCCACGAGGTTGACGAGGAGGGCTTCGAGGGTCTTGGGCTGCTCGGGGGAGCCGTACTCCTTCTCGCCCTGGTGGGAGAGCATGATGTGCGAGAGGTGGAGGGCGAGGTCCTCGGGGAAGCCGGGGATCTCGGCGACCTTGGCGGCGACGATGCGATCTCCGAGGACGACGTGGCCCTGGAGGCGCCCGACGGTCGTGTAGGCGAAGCCTCCTCCACCCCACGATAGCTCTCGCGTCTTGCCGATGTCGTGGAAGATGACGCCGAACAGGAGCAGGTCCCGGTTTACCGGGTAGAGCTCCGCGATCTCCTTCGCCAGCCGCATGCAATGCACGGAGTGCTCCAGGAGGCCGCCTATCCTCGCGTGGTGCATCGTCTTCGCCGCCGGCGCGGCGCAGAACGCCTCCCAGAGCCCCTCGTCGTCGACGATGCGCGTGAAGAGCTCCCCCAGGTAAGGATCCTCGAAGGAGAAGCCAGTCTCCACCACCTCGTCGGCCAGGGATTTGCGGTCCCGTTCGGTAGCGGGCAGGTAGTCCTCCTCATCCACCTCGCCCGGGCCCAGCACCCTCATCCGCTCTATCTTCAACTGGAGCATGCCGCGGTACTCGTGGGCGTTCCCCTCCACGTAAACGTACTCGGGGCCGTCGAGGCCGTCTTTCAACTCCGGCGGGAGGCGCCACATCCGGGCGTCTATGGAGCCGGTCCTGTCCACGAGGGTCGCGGAGAGGTACGGGACGCCCCGGCTGTCCGTGCGCACGCTGGCGTCGGTCGCCAGAAACGTGGTGCGCGGGGCCGCACCTGGGGTGAGGTCCCGCGCCCAGAATTTTTCCTTCTTTGTCGTGCCCAGTGGGCGAGCCCTTCTAGCCCTTAACGGCGCCAGCGGTCAGACCGGAGACGATCCTGCGCTGGAAGATCAGGACGAGTATCACGAGCGGCACCGTGACGACGACCGCGGCCGCGGCCTGCGCCCCGTAGTCCACGGTGTAGACCGTGGCGAAGTTCGGGATCCTGACCGTCACGGGCTGCACCGACTCTTCGTACAAGAACGTGGCGGCGAACAGGAACTCGTTCCAGGCGAAGATGAACGTCAGGATCGCGGTGGTGAATACCCCCGGCGCTGCGAGCGGCACGATCACCTTCCGAAAAGCCTGCAGGGTCGTCGCCCCGTCGATCTTCGCCGCCTCCTCGAGGTCCGGTGGCAGCTCCTTGAAGAACGAGACCAGGATCCAGATCGTCAGGGGCAGCGCGAAGACCGTGTCCGCGATGATCGCCGACCAGTACGTGTTGATGAGCCCTATCGCCCTGAACTGTATAAACAGGGGGGCGATGATCGCCACGGCCGGGAAGAAGCTGATCGCCAGGATCAGGGTCATCACCAGGTTCTTGAAGTTGAACCTGAGCCGCGCGATGGCGTAGGCGGCTATCGCTCCGAAGAACAGACACACGACCGTGGTGACGCCCGCGATGATGATGCTGTTGATCAGCGCCTTCTGGAAGCTCGCATCGCTGAAGATGGTCGAGTAGGACTGCCCGGTGAAGCTCTGCGGCAAGATCGTCGGCGGGGTCGCCGTGACCTCGGACTTCTGGACGATGCTCATCTTGAAGACCCACAACAGCGGGGCCACGCTCACCAGCACGAACAAGAACAGGAACACGTAGAACAGAGCGCTGCTCAACGTGCCGCCGCCGGAGCCCCCCTTACCGGAACCCACCGCGCCCGCCGCGCCCTGAGCGTTCCCCCTGGTCGCGTTGCCCGCGCCCGCCGAAGCAGCCATTAGCTATCCTCCGTCGAAGTCTGCATACCGAGGCCGTAGATAAAGAACAGCGCGATCAAGAACGCCGTCACGAACGTGAAGACCGCCGCCGCGTTCCCGACCGAGAACAGGATCTGGCTGACTCTGACGCTCTTGTACACGAACGTCGAGAGCGACTCGAGCTCCCGCTGCCCCATCACGAAGAACAGGTCGAAGACGCGGTAGGAGTCGAGCGTGCGGAACAGGACCGCGACCAGGATGGTGCCCTTCAGAAGGGGCAGCGTTATCCTGAAGAACCGCTGGAAGACGTTCGCCCCGTCCACTCGCGCCGCCTCGTAGACGTCCGCCGGGATGGTCTGGAGACCCGCGAGCAAGAGGAGCGCCATGAACGGCGTCGTCTTCCACACGTCGACGACTATCGCCGCGATCAGGAGCAGCGTCTGGTCGGAGAGGATCGGCTGGCTTATGACGCCCAGGGAGGTGGCCGCGTAGTTGATGATGCCGACCTGGTCCTGGAACATCAGGCGCCACATGACCGCCGAGATGACGGTCGGGAACGCCCACGGCACCAGGACCGCTGCCCTGACCAGCCCGCGGCCCTTGAAGGCCCGGTTGATCGCAAGCGCGATGGCGAGCCCGATGACGAACTCGATAAAGACGCTCACCACCGTGAAGATCAGCGTGTTCGTGAGCCCGTCGCGGAAGTCGTTGTTCCCGAACATGTCGACGTAGTTCTGCAGCCCGACGAACTCGCCGACGTTGTTGATGCGCGCATCGAAGAGGCTCAGGTAGACGGAGACGCCGATGGGGTAGACGGCTACCGCCAGGATGATCAGGAGCGCCGGAAGCACCATGTAGTAGGCGAGCCGCCGCTCGGGGTTCCTGAGCTCCTGGAAGAGACCGCCTCGCTTCTTGCTCCCGCTCGCGGTCGTCACAACCCCTCACCTCCCTCGGACGGCGGGGCGAAGCCCTCGGCAGCGCCCATCGCTACTGCGCCTCCACGATGCCCTGCAGTTCTTCCTGCATCCTCCCCGTCGCCTCGTCCGGCGGTATGTCCCCCGCGAGCACGGCGTTGAACTGCTCCTGCATCACGAGCGACATGTCCGAGTACACCGGCGAGACCGGCCTGGGCCGCGCGGTCTCGAACGCCTCGGAAGCGGTCTTTAGAACCGGGAGTGCCTCCTGCACCTCCGGGTCCGTGAGGAGCTCCGTCCGGGTCGGCACGAATTTGGCACCCAGCGCGTATTCTTTCTGCTGCTCGGGGGCGGTCAAGTACTCGGCGAACTTGTAAGCCGCCTCCGGGTCTTCGGCGTTGGCGTTAATAAACATGTTCCAGCCGCCGAGCGTACCGGCAAGCTCGCCGCCGTCCGCGACCGGCAGCGGCACGACCCCGACCTGTTCGGGCTTTATCTTCGACTGCTCCGGGTCGGAGAGGAGGCCGTAGAGGTACGGCCAGTTGCGTATAAAGACGGTGTCTCCGGAGAGGAAGGCCGCCTGCGACTCGAGCTCGGTGAACGTGGTGACGGATTGGGGCGCGATGCCGTCCTCGACCATGCTCCGGTACGTCGCGAGGCCCGCGGCCGTCTCCGGGCTGTCTGCGACGACCTTGTTCACGTCGTTGAGGTCCGTAACGTCCCCGCCGTGCGTCCTGATGTACTCGAGACCGTTGCACACCCCGCCCTCGTAGCGTGAACCCTGGAAGACGAACCCGTTCTTGGTGCCCGCGTCCTGCATGACCTTCTGGGCCTGCTGCTTGAGCTCCTCCCAGGTCCTCGGCGGCTCGCTGAAGCCGGCCTGCTCCAGGAGGTCCTTCCGGTAGTAGAGAAGCCCCACGTCGATGTACCACGGCACCCCGTAGATCTCGCCCTCGTACGAGTTCGACCGGATGGGCCCCTCCGCGAAGGCCTGCTGCTGATCCTGGGGAAAAAAGTCATTGAGAGGGGCGATAAAGCCGCTGGCCGCGAACTGCGCCGGCCAGATCACATCTCCGCCTACAACCTGGGGGCTGGCCTCGCCGGCCTGGAACCGGTTCCTGAGCTGGTCGAAAAACTGGCCGGTGTCGGTCGGCGCGAGCTGGTACTGGACGTTGCCGTCCGGGTACTCGTCGACGAGCTTCTGCAGGGTGCCGGTCTGCTCCGGGCCGGTGTTGAAGATGAGCTCACCGCCCCCGCCGCCCTGACCCCCGCCACCGCCACCGCCGCAGCCGGCGACGCCCAGCAGGGAGATCCCCGCGAGGCTCGCCCCGGAGAGCTTCAGGAAATCCCGCCGGTTTATGTTCCGCCTAGCAATCACGAGCCTGCGCCCGCCACCGTTCGTCGCCATCTTCCTCCTTCTGGATCCCTTTCCCTGCTGCTGACGACCATGTTACAATCGCCCGCCTCCTCCGCCGTCGACGGCGGAGGAGGCGGGCAAAAACACGGATTAGAGAATCGCCTGTTCGGTCTCGGGGTCGAAGAGGTGTATCTTGCTGGCCTCGACGGCCATCTTCACCTGCTCGCCCTCCCGGACGGTGCTCTCCGGCGAGATACGGGCCACCATAAGGTCCCCGAAATCGTCGGTCGAGCCGCCTCCGTCGGCGCCCACGGCCGTCATGTCTTCCATGCTCTTCGTGTGGGCGGCGAGCTCCCTGTCGACGGAGAAGTACACGTACTTCTCGCTGCCCATACTCTCTATAACCTGGGGCGTGACCTGCACGCAGTCGGAGTCCGACGTTATCTCCACGAGACGCGCGTCCTCGATGTGCTCGGGCCTTATCCCGACTATGACCTCTCTGTTGACGTACTCGCCGACGTCGGGATGCTCCCCGATTGCTTCTCGCGTCAGCTTGATGCGCGTGCTGCCGAAGGCCGCCACGTAGCCGCCGTTCTCCCTCTCGAGATGGGCGCGGATGAAGTTCATCGCCGGCGACCCGATAAACCCCGCGACGAAGATGTTCTTCGGGGTGTCGTACATCTGCTGCGGAGAGGCGATCTGCTGCACGATGCCGTCCTTGAGGACCACGATGCGGTCGGCCATCGTCATCGCCTCGGTCTGATCGTGGGTCACGTAGATCGTCGTCACCCCGATGCGGTTGTGCAGCTTGCCGATCTCCGTCCTCATCTGCACGCGCAGCTTCGCGTCGAGGTTGGAGAGGGGCTCGTCCATCAGGAACGCCTTGGGCTCGCGCACGATGGCCCGGCCCAGAGCCACCCGCTGGCGCTGACCGCCGGAGAGGGCCTTGGGTTTGCGGTCCAGGAAACGCTCGATGGACAGGATCTTGGCGGCCTCGTTCACCCTCCGGTCGATCTCGCCCTTGTCCATCTTCCTGAGCTTCAGCGCGAAGCCCATGTTCTCGCGGACGTTCATGTGCGGGTAGAGGGCGTAGTTCTGGAAGACCATCGCGATGTCCCGCTCGCGGGGCTGCAGGTCGTTGACGATGTTGTCCCCTATGAATACCTTGCCCGACGAGATGTCCTCGAGGCCCGCGATCATGCGTAGCGCCGTGGATTTTCCGCACCCCGAGGGCCCAACGAAGACTATGAATTCTCCATCCTGGATGTCTAAATTCATGTCCCGCACAGCGACGACGTTCCCACTGTAAACCTTGTTGACGTCCTCTAGCGTGACTTCCGCCACCTTGGACCTCCTCCTTCTAGGGAGACCGGTGCCCCCCGTCCCGCGCGAACCTCCACCTAGAGCTCGCTGCCCCTTGGATACGGCCGTATTGTAACCCAGGCGCGTTTTATCGCGCCATGCGGTAACCGTCCTTGACCTCCTTGATGCGCCGGACGGAGTCTTCTATGCGCTCGCGCGGTATCTCTCCGGCCTCTACGGCGGCCACCACGGCGTCGTAGGCGCCGGCCTGCTCCTCGGGCAGCCCGGAGAGGACGAGCAGGTCGGCCCCCGCCGCGACCGCCTCGACCGCCGCCCGCGCAGGCGTCCCGCCGCGCTTCGCCCCCTCCATCGCGAGATCGTCGGTGACGATCACCCCGCGAAAACCGAGCTCCTCCCTGAGCATCCCTATCGCCCTCGGGGAGAGGCTCGCCGGACGCTCGGGATCTATGGACGGATACACGAGGTGCCCGACCATGACCATCGGCACGCCCGCCTCCACCGCCGCCCGGAACGGCGGCAGGTCGGTCGCCCGGACCTCTTGTATGCCATGCGCGACGCGCGGGTATCCGACGTGGGAGTCTTCGGCGGCGGGGCCGTGGTTCGGGAAGTGCTTGGCGGCCGAGACCACGCCCGCCTCCTCAAAGCCCCCCACGGAGGCGGCGACCATGCGCCCGACGAGGGCCGGGTCGGCGCCGTAGGAGCGGTCGCCGATCGCGGCTCCGGAGCCCGTGTCGGCGACGGGGGCGAAGTCCGTGTTGACGCCCGCCCTTCGGAGCTCGTGGCCGATCTCCGAGGAGATCCGGCGGGCCTCCCCGGGGTCTCCGCGCGAGCCGACCTCGGCGGCCGAAGGGCGAGGGGTCACCCAGGGGGCGTGCTGGACGGCGCCGCCCTCGTGGTCTACGGCGATAAAGAGGGAGATCCTCGGCTCCGTTGCCATCGAGAGCTCTTGCAGGGCACGGGTGAGGCGGCGGGTCCCCCCTTCGCTCTCCATGTTCGGGCCGAACAGGATAACGCCGCCGATGTTGCGCTCCCGGATCATCTTCTCTATGTAATAGTCGGGCTCCGTCCCGTTCATGGAGACGACGAACATCTGCCCCACCGCGTCGCGCACGCTCATACGGCTGACCTCCTCCCCCCTCGTCTCCTCCGACGGTCCCGTCTCCCCTGTAGCGTTGCCCTCGGGATTCGAGGACCCCCCGCCCCCGCAGCCGGCGAGCAGCAGGGCGAGCGAGAGCAGGAGGGCGAGCTTCGTAGTGTGGTTTATGTTCGTCTCCCCGCTCCCGCCGTTCGTCGTGGGCGCGGATAGTTTAGTGATGAGGACGAGCCCTTTCTCGGTTATGCTCCGTGCGTGATCACGCTGTCCTACGACTCCGGCACCCTGCTCGCGACGGTCCCGCACGGGTCTCCCCCGCCCCCCGAACCTTTCGTCTGGGACGCGCGTACGGCGCAGTGGCGAGCGCCGGGCGGGGCTTACAGGGATGTCGTCCTCGGCCTCAAGGCCTCGGGCATACCGTACACCGATAGGGCGTGCCGGTTCGAGAAGCTCCACCTGGAATCGAGGGTGGCCATGGAGCCCAGGCCTTACCAGAGGGAGGCTCTGACCGCATGGAGGCGGGGGACGCCGGAGCTACGCGGCGTCGTCGTGCTGCCGACCGGGGCCGGCAAGACCGCGGTCGCGGTGAGCGTGATGGAGAAGCTCGGCAGGAGCACACTCGTCGTGGTTCCCACGCTCGCGCTCTTGAAGCAGTGGTACTCGATCCTCCAGGACTCCTTCGGCCACGCCGTTACGGTGGGGCTTCTGGGCGGCGGCTACCACGAGGTCACGCCGCTCACCGTGACGACCTACGACTCCGCGTACATCCACGCGGAGAGGTACGGGGACCGCTTCGGGCTCGTGGTCTACGATGAGGTCCACCACCTGCCGGCGGAGAAGTACGCCGTCGTGCCGAAGATGCTCCTCGCCCCCTACTCTCTGGGCCTCACCGCCACCCCCGAGCGCCCCGACGGCGGGCACGAACGCCTCCCCGAGCTTGTCGGCCCCGTCGTCTACCGGCGCTCGCCCGAGGACCTCGCCGGCACGTACCTGGCGCCCTTCGAGACGGTGCGCATCCCTATACAGCTCACCGCCCCCGAGCGCGTCGACTACGAGGTCGCGGACGCGGTGTACAGGGACTTCCTCCAGAAGCATCGCCTCTCCGTCCGGTCGCCGGAGGACTGGCAGCGCTTCATCATGGTCGCCTCGACAAGCCACTCGGGGGGCCGGGAGGCGCTTCTGGCGGCGCGGCGCAGGCGGGAGCTTCGGGCGAACGCCGAGCGCAAGGGGGCGACGTTGGAGAGGCTCCTCAAGGAGCACTGGTCCGACCGGACGATCGTGTT
>JADDPR010000358.1 GCA_016781775.1 Rubrobacter sp.
CCACCCCGTCGTCACCAACGCCTCGGGGTGCGCGTACCCCTTCTGCTGTATCTCTTGCTCTGCGCCTTGCGCCATCAGCACTCCTTTGGGATGAAAAACTTGCCAGTGCGTACTTCGGATGATTTTATCGCACCCATGTATAGCCGCGGGGTGATAGGGGGCACGCTAACGTACCGGCATGCTTTTGGGACCGAGGGGGCTTGAGGGGGCGGGATCTGGTCCTGCTTCTGGCGCTCGCCGCGCTCTGGAGCTCGTCCTTTCTGTTTATAAAGGTCGCCCTCGCCGAGCTTACGCCAGCGTTGATCGTGCTCGGACGTCTCGCCTTCGGCTCCCTGACGCTACTAGCCTCGATCCCCCTCCTTCAGAGGATGGCACCGGAACTGCTCCCCGAGGGCGGGGGGAGGGGCATCCTGGACGGTATCCGCGTCCGGCGCGGGCCGCTGCTGTTTCTCGGGGCGTTCAACGCCGTCTTACCGTTCGCGGCGATCGCCTGGGGCGAGAACTTCATCTCCAGCGGGGCGGCCTCCATCTTCAACTCGACCGTCCCGCTCTTCACGGCCCTTCTCGTACTCGCCCTCCCATTCTTTCCGGAGGAGAAACCGAATGCCCTCGCCATCGCCGGGCTCCTGCTCGGCTTCGTCGGCGTCGGGGTATTGGTGACGGGCGACCCGGAGGGCGGGGGCGCCGCTTCGCGGACGGCCCAGGCCCTTGGCGGCGGGGCGGTGTTGCTCGGCGCCCTGAGTTACGCGGTCGGGAACGTTTATGCGCGCAGGCGCTTGAAGGGTACGGCGGTGCTCGTCTCGGCGGTCGGGCAGAACGCGGCCGGCATACTCGTCTTGCTCCCGCTCGTCTTCGTTTCGGGGCTGCCGGAGGAGCTGCCGAGCTTCGGGGTCATGGGCGCGCTCTTCGGGCTCGGGGCGGGGGGACGGGGATCGCGTACCTGATCTACTTCGGCCTGATCTCGCGCGTCGGCGCCACGAAGACCTCCGCCGTCGCCTACCTCATGCCGGCCATCGCGCTCTTCTACGGCGCCGTCTTCCTGGGGGAAGAGATCTCCCTCCGAGCCCTACTCGGGCTCGCCTTGATCCTGACGGGCGTCGCCGGCGTAACCGGAGTCTTGCGTCTCCCCGAACGCTTCCGCCGCCAGCCGCCTTCCTAGCTGTTACAAGCTGCTACAATAGCGATATGAAAGTAGGAATCGTAGGTCTCCCGAACGTCGGCAAGTCGACTGTATTCAACAGCCTCACGAAGGCGGGTGCCGCCGAGGCGCAAAACTACCCGTTCACCACCATCGACCCGAACCTCGGGGTCGCGGCGGTGCCGGACGAGAGGCTGGACGCCTTGGCGCGGGTGATGGAGAGCCGCAAGGTCGTGCCGGCGACGGTCGATTTCGTGGACATCGCGGGGCTCGTTCGGGGGGCGAGCCGGGGCGAGGGGTTGGGCAACCAGTTTCTCGGCAACATTCGCGAGTGCGAGGCGATCGCGCACGTCGTCCGCTGCTTCGAGGACGAGAACGTGATCCACGTGGACGGCAAGGTAGATCCGGTGGGGGACATCGAGACCATCAACACCGAGCTCCTCCTCGCCGACCTCTCCACGACCGAGCGCCGCCTGGAGCGCGTCGGACGCGCCGCCAAGAGCGGGGACGCGAAGCTGAAGACCGAGGCCTCCGAGCTGGCCGGCCTCGTGGAGCACCTCTCCGACGGGAACCCCGCCCGGACTTATCCCAAATCGGAGGCGCTGGCCGAGGCGTTAGGAACGCTCATCACCGCGAAGCCGACGCTGTACGTTGCGAACGTCGACGAAGAGTCCGTCGCGGACGGCAACCGCTACAGTGCGGAGGTCGAGAAGCTCGCGGCGCGCGAGGGGGCCGAGGCGGTCAGGCTGTCCGCGCGGCTGGAGGCCGAGATCGCGGAACTCCCCGAGGACGAGGCGCGGGAGTACCTGGAGATGCTCGGGCTGGATTCCACGGGCTTCGAGGGATTCGTCCGGTCGGCGTACAAGCTCCTTGGGCTTATCACGTTCTTTACGGCCGGGGAGAAGGAGAGCCGGGCGTGGACCGTGAGGGAGGGCTCCACGGCGCGAACGGCCGCCGGGCGCATCCACTCGGACATGGAGCGCGGCTTTATAGCCGCGGAGGTCGCCAATTGGAAGGGCCTCGTCGACGCCGGCTCCTGGGCGAAGGCGCGAGAGACCGCCATGGCCCGGCTGGAGGGCCGCGATTACGTCGTCGAGGACGGCGACACCATGATCGTGCGCTTCAACGTCTGACCCGTTGCCGGATCCCCCCTTCGTCCGACCCCGAAAACCGCTCGACGGGTGCCGCCTCGCCCTCGTTTCCACCGGCGGCGTCCACCCCCCAGAGCAGGATCGCTTCGACATAGACGACCCCTCGGGCGACTCTTCGTATCGTGAGATTCCGACCGACGCTCCCGTCCTCACCTGGACCCACGCCTACTACCGCCCCGACGAGGGCACGGACCTCGACGCCGTCTTCCCCCTGCGGACCATGCGTCGACTCGTCGCCGAAGGAGTCGTCGGGGAGCTAAACGGCAGGCACTTCTCGTTTATGGGCGCCATCCACGACCCTGCCCCGCTCGTAGATGAAACTGCCCCCGAGGTCGCGCGGAAGCTCGCGGGCGACGGGGTGGACGTTGCGCTCCTTACGCCTTCCTGACCCCTCTGCCACCGGTCCGTGGGACTGGTGAGCCGGGCCATAGAGGAGGCGGGGGTCGCGACGGTGACGCTCGCGATGGAAAGAAACGTCGCGGCACCCAGGGTCGCCTTCGTCCCGTTTCCTTACAACTACCCGATGGGAGAGCCAGGGGACGAGGCGCGCCACAGGGAGGTCGCGCTCGGAGCCCTGGGGCTGCTGCACGGGCTCGACGGTCCGGGCGAGGTGGAGTTGCCGTTTCGCTGGCGAGTTTAGCTTCGGCTGCCGAATAGGCTGCGGGAGTGTAGCGTGCCCGGGTAGACTTCGCTTGTTGTGCTGGGAACCTGCAGGGATCAGCGGTGCGTTGTGCAACAAAGAAGCGGCGTTGGCGCCCGAGTACCGGCTGCCGAGGGTTGTCCCGGCGTTATAATGGGAGGGCATAAAATCTCGCGTAAAGGGTGAGTCGAAGTGGCTTTTCTGTTCCTGGCGTTCGTAGCCGTCTTGTTCGTTGCTCTGTTGTTTCTGCTGCCGATTTTGTACTCGTTGCAGGCGGTGGGGAGCTTGTTCGTGTATCCGCGGCAGTTGAAGAACATGTTTGGGAACAGGATCTTGAGGCGCAACCACGCGCTGGAGCACGCGACTATCGTGGTGATGATGGAGCGGAGCCCCGGGCGAAAGTTCAACGGCTTCTCCGACAACGACGGCTTCTTCGTGCAGGGCGTGCGCTCGACCGACGAGGTCGACAGCGCCGCCCGCGAGGCTTTGCGCCGTATGAGGGCGGGGGAGAAGGGGCTCGCCATCCATCGCAACTGCGGCACCACCATCGTGGCCGCGAACCTGCTCGCGGCGGTGTTCTTTCTCGGCGCCGTCGGCCTCGGGCTGTACATGGACTGGACGCTGTACCTCATGATCCTGGGCGGCATCGCGCTCTCGCTCCTGTTGCGCGTGCCCCTGAGCCTCCTCTTGCAGCGCTTCGTAACGACCGATGCAGATCTAACGAACGCCGACGTCGGCTGGGTCGAGCCCGCGCGGCCGCAGGATATGCGCAGCGGCTTCCTCGGGGTGCTGCTCGCCGCCTCCTCGGTGCGCGTGCGCGTCTTCCACACCGACCCCAACGCCGTGGAGATCCTGCGGGGCGACGGGGCGGAGTTCGTCAAGTAGTGGCGCGTCCATCTTCCGCGGCGCCGAGGCGCGGGCGGGTCCGCGCCCCCGAGCTCGTGGGGCGCGGCGGTTGGATCAACACCGCGAGCGAGCTCTCCCTGGCCCGGCTCGGGGGCAAGGTCGTCCTTTTGGACTTCTGGGCGTTCTGCTGCATCAACTGCCTGCACATCATCGAGGAGCTCAGGCCGCTCGAGGAGCGCTTCGGCGATGCTCTGGTCGTGGTAGGGGTCCACTCCCCAAAGTTCGAGCACGAGCGCGAGCACGAGGCATTGGAGCGCGCCGTCGCCCGCTACGACGTCCGTCACCCCGTCCTCGACGATCCGGACCGGGCGACGTGGGACCAGTACGGCATCCGCGCCTGGCCGACGCTCGTGCTCGTCGACCCGGCCGGCTACGCCACCGCCGCCGTCTCCGGCGAGGGGAACGCCCGGGCGCTGGAGCGCGAGATCTCCCGCATGATCGAGGAGCACCGCGAGGCGGGCACCCTCGACGAGACGCCCGTCGCCATGCTCCCGCCGTCCGTGGGCGGCGGCGCCCTGCGCTTCCCCGGCAAGGTCACCGGGGGCCCGAACGGGCTCGTCGCCATCTCCGACTCGGGCCACAACCGGATCGTGGTTTGTCGTGTGGACGATAGCGGCGAAGGCGCGGAAGTCCTCGCGGTCGCGGGTACGGGCGCGCGTGGCCTCACCGATGGTGCCTTCGCGGAGGCGAAGTTCACCGACCCGCAGGGGATGTTGTTTCTGGACGAGGGCACGCTCCTCGTCGCGGATACGGGGAACCACGCGATCCGGCGCTTGAACCTGCGGGAGGAGACCGTCGAGACGATCGCCGGCAACGGCACGCAAGCCCGCTACGGGGCGACCGGCGGACGCGCGAAGAAGACGGCGCTCAACTCGCCCTGGGACCTCGCCTCCTGGGGCGGCGTGGTGGTCGTAGCGATGGCCGGACCGCACCAGCTCTGGGCGCTCGACCTCGAGGCGGACGACGTCGGCGTGCTCGCCGGCAGCGGCTTCGAGTCGCTGGGCGACGGTCCCGCGCAGACCGCCGCCCTCGCGCAGCCGAGCGGCCTCGCCCCCGACGGCGAGAAGCTGTGGTTCGTGGACTCGGAGACCTCCTCCTTGCGCTACCTGGACCGCTCGGGGCGGGTCTTCACGGCGGTCGGGACCGGCCTCTTCGACTTCGGCTACGGGGACGGAGCCGCGGAGGACGCCCTCCTGCAGCATCCCTTGGGCGTCGTCTCGACGCCTCGTGGTCCTGTCGTCTGCGACACCTACAACTCCGCGCTCCGGCGTTACGACGCGGAGAGCGAGGAGCTTTCGACGCTAGCACGGGACGGTCTGAGCGAGCCCTCCGGGGCGACGATGCTCGACGACGGTGGGCTGCTCGTCGCCGACACCAACAACCACCGCCTCGCACGGGTGGGGGAGGACGGCGAGGTGCGTACGTTCGAGCTTCGGGGGTTGTTGCCGCCGGTGCCCGTAGCGGCGGAAGGGCCCGTAGCGCAGAAGATAGGGCCGGTCGAGCTTGCGGGCGTGGTCGAGTTGAGCGCTACCCTGGACGTCCCGGGAGGGCAGAAGCTGGATCCCTCGCTCGGCCCGCCGGTCCAGCTCTCCGTCCACTCCGACGAACTGCTCCCTCATGGGGATGTTCTCCTGACCGGGGACGAGCTGCCCATCCGGGCGAGCCTGGATCTCACCGGCGTCGAGGGGACGCTCGACGTGTTGCTGCGGGTGGGGACCTGCGAGGAGGGACCAGGGGCGGTCTGCAACCTCACCGAGCGCCGGTGGCGCGTGGACGCCCGCCGGGACGACCAGGGCTCCCCGCGCCTCGGCCTCGGGCTCTACCCGGGTTCCTAGACTTCCTGCGACGTCCCGCCAGAGCGGGCGGAGCGGAGGAGGGCGTCGATGACGCGGGCGTTGCCGAGGATCTCGTCCGGCCCGACGGCTGGGTCGCGGCCTTCGCTGACCGCGCGAGCGAACTCGCTTAGCTCCTCCCCGTAGGGGTCTCCGGTCTCGAAGCTCTCGTTATCCAGGTCGGTGCCGTAGCAGGCCTCCATTTCGCCGCCGACCTTGTCCGCCCGGAACGGGGTGCTCAAGGTGATCCTGCCGTCCGTACCGACGATCTCCAGCCGCTCGCGCCGGGAGGAGGAGATGCTGCAGGAGATGATCCCCACGCCGCCCTCGAACTCGAGGACCCCGCCGAGGTCCCGGTCCGCGCCCCATTCGTCGAACCTGCCGAAGGCGGTGGCACGGACCGGCTCCGAGCCGAACGCCAGCCTCAACCCGCTCACGCAGTAGCAACCGACGTCGCCCAGCGCGCCGCCACCGAGGCGTCCCACGCCCCGCACGTCCTCCGGGTCGTCGAGTCGGTGCCCGAATTCCGCGACGGCCTGGCGGATCTCCCCGATGCCCCCGGACCTCAGGATCTCCGCGAGCCGCGCCGTCTGAGGGTGAAACCGGTACATGAAGCCCTCCATGAGGGCGAGGTCCCCCTCCCTCGCCGCCTCGACCGCCCGGCGGGCCCCGTCGGCGTCGAGCGAGAAAGGCTTCTCGCAGAGGACGTGCTTTCTGGCTTCCAACGCCCTCAACGTCCACTCGACGTGCATGGAGTTTGGGAGGGGGACGTAGACTGCGTCGACCTCCGTGCTGCGGAGCAGGGAGGCGTAGTCGTCGAAGACCTCCGCGTCGGGGACCAACTCGCGCACCGCGACACCCTTCTCGCCGCCGCGGGTCACGACCGCCGTCACCTCGACCCCTTCGGCGCGCTCGGCCGCCGGGATGATGCCGCCGAGGGCGATCCTCGCCGCCCCCAGAATCCCCAACCTCAATACGCCGTTTTGCATCTCGGTCCTCCTACCTTCGGTTCGACAGGGCTTCGATCTCGCCGACCACCCGGTCGAGCTCCTCGACCAGCGGGTCGTCTCCGGCCTTTCTGTAAGCCTCGACGAGGGCCCGGTGATACCACAGCGTCCCCTCCTTGCCACCGGTGAAGCGCCCCCAGAGCTCTTCGCCGAGGGCGCGGAGGTCGGCGAGGATGGACCGGGCGTTGTGCAGCTTGTCCGCCGCCGAGACGAGGCGCACGGAGCGGGGGGCTTCGGCGACGTGTGCTACGTAACGCTCCTTGCGCGGACGCCACGCGGGCTTCGGATCCTCGTAAGTGTCCGTGCAGCCCCCCACGATCTCCGCGACGGTGTCGCCGTAGCGCCTTCGGATGTCCTCGAGGCGCTCCTCGCCGCCCATGTCCTCCGGGGCATCGTGGAGGAGGGCGGCGACGACCTCGTCCTCCGTACCGCCGTTCTCCCCGACGATGGAGGCTACCGCCAGGAGGTGCGTGACGTAGGGGACGCCGGAGCCCTTGCGCTTTTGGTACCTGTGCAACTGGGCCGCGTAGAGCAGCGCGCTCTCGAACTTCTCCCCGTAGGGCAAGCCGGCCTCCTAGGTTCGGGCGAGCAGTTCGGGGTCGAGGATCCAACCTTCGTCCCGGTCGCACTCCTGCGGCACGCCCCACCCCTTCCCTCGCCTACCGTACGCCCACGCCGCCTGCACCGCGCACAGGAGCGAGTCGAGCTCGTCGGCCATCGGGTCCGCGACGAGCCTCTCGTGCCACGCCTCGTCCACCTCGACCGTAAACCCGTAGGCCTCCCCAAGGACCTCCGATCCGAGCCCGGTGACGAGCTCCTCGCGCGCCTCTGTGTGCTCGCCCGTCTGCTTCTTGCGTTCGTCGCTCTTGTAGCTCCTCCTCGCCAGGACACGGCGGGCTACCACTGCGGGGTACGCCTCGATCGCTACCCGATCGCACCCCGTAGGGCGGCACGGCTCGACGCTCACCCCGGAGCGCAGAAGCAGGGGAGCGCCCCGGTAGAACATCTTCCCGACCGGCACCCTGAAGAGCCTCATCGCGCTCGTCGAACGGGAGCGCCGGTCCGTGAGCCTGTAGCGAAATTTGGAGCCCGGGGGCCTCGTCGCCATATCCGCCTTGATGGCGTCCTCGAACTCGTCCTTGGATAAGCGGGAGACCTTGCCGACGTACCCCTCCCAGGACGGCGGCCAGCCCAAAGCCTCCACGAGCCCGCGCGGCTGCCCGAAGGGAAAGTCCATGCCGCACACCCACGGCCCGCCCGCCGTCAGGAGACCCTCCAACTCCTCGAAGCTCGTCAACGCCTCGGAGCTCTCCGGACGCAGCGTGCGCCCTTCGAGCGTGCAGCCGACGAGGATCAAGGGCTTCTTCCGGCTCGGGGCGCTCGTAAAATCAGACCGTAGATCTTCACCCACACTAGTTTAGCGTTTGCCGTTCTACGAGGGGCGGTCCCGCTTCCGTTGTTCGGTCCCCGTGCAGCATCCAGAAGACGGGGACGTCAAGAAAACCCGGATGCAACGCAACAACTTGTTACGGGACACCCGAACCCGGCCGACCGCCGCCGGTCTTCATCT
>JADDPR010000270.1 GCA_016781775.1 Rubrobacter sp.
ACGGCCTTGATGACGGTCGTGCAGGCGTTGCCCGCCTTCGGCACGTCCTCGGGGTTGCTTAACCTGAAGCGGAGCATCTCCCGGATGCGCTCGACCTCCTCGTCGCCGCCGCGCACCACCGGGCAGTACTCGTCCGGCTCCTCCAGCCTGCCCCTGAGCGCCCGACGGCTCGCGCACCCCCCCGCGCAACTCCTTACGAAGCGGCAGGGCTCGCACGCCTCGGGCAACCGGCGCGAGCGCTCGAACTCGCGCCTCTCCCAGATGCTCCCCTCCCCTTCCGACAGGTGCGGGATGCGCGCGGCGGCGCTCGGCCAGTAGGGGCACGGCGCGATCGTCCCCGCCGGCAGCGCCCGGATGCTCGTGCGCCCGCAGGGGTTGCCGCGGGTCGTCTCCAGGCCCATGATCGCGTTGACCAACGGCTCGCTGCACACCACCACGGGCCCGGCGGCGAACAGGTTGGCGAAGCCCCGCCAGAACTCCTCGTAGGAGAGCGTGAACCCCTCGCCCGCGACCGGCTGGTAGACGTTGACGCGCAGGTCCACCCCCAGGCTTGATGCGAACCGCGCCAGCTCCTCCATCTTGTCGTAGTTCGTGTTCATCATGACCGCCGCCACGGCGACGGGGACGCCGAGGCGCTGGCACCGCTCGACGGAGCCGACCGCCGTCTCCCAGGAGCCGATCCCCCTGAACTCGTCCATCTCGGCCTTGGTGGGGAAGTCGAAGGAGAGCTCGACGGAGTGGAACCCCGAGAGCTCCTCGTCGGCGAGCATGTCCAGGCTGTAGCCGTTGGAGGTGATCGCGGTCTTCACCCCCCGCTCCCTGAAGACGGCGAGCACCCTTCGGTACTCCGGGTGCACCCCGTTCTCGCCCACCCCGAGGTTGACCGAGCCCACGTCGAGGTTGTCCAGGATCTGCTCGACCTCGCCGACGGAGAGCCGCTGCTGCTGCAGCGTCGGCCGGTAGCAGTGCGCGCACGCCAGGTTGCACTCGTTCGTCAAGCCGATACCTACGGCCACCGGCATACCACCACGCTCCTTTGCTAAGGTTTACCTATATAGGTTCGAACATCTCGTCTCGGAAGCCCGAGGTCTTCGGCGGGGCTTCGGGCCGTGCTTCAGGCGGCGGTACGCGTCTCGATCAGTACCTCGGAGCCAAGCGTCCGCTTGACCGGGCACTGGTCGGCGATCTCCCGCAGCCGCTCGCGCTGCTTTGCCTCCAAAGGTCCTTCCAGCTCGAGCTCGAGCTCCAGGTGGTCGAGCCTGCCGCTCTTCGTTTCGCACTCCTCGCAGTCCTTGGCGTGGATCCTCCGGTGCCCCAACCGCACCGTCACCGCCTCCAGCGGCCAGCCCTTGCGGTCGGCGTACATGCGCACCGTCATCGCGGTGCAGCTTCCGAGTGCGGTGAGCAGGTAGTCGTAGGGCGTGGGGCCGGCGTCGGTGCCGCCGAGGCTCGCCGGCTCGTCGGCCACCAGGGCGTGCCCGTTCGCCGTCACCTCCGTGTGCAGGCCGCTCTCCGTGCGCACTACCACGCTGCCGTTGTCCAAACTCATCCGCTCCACCTTTCTCTCGTTATCGTTCGTGCCTTCTCGGGACCTACGACCCTACCGCTAACGCAACGCCCAGGGCCATAAAACGACACCACCCGACGGCGCTACCGACTACCCAACACGGGGGATCCTCGCCCACCTGCGTACAGGACTATCTCAGCGAAGCCACGACCTCGTCCGTCGTAAGGACTCCACTGGCGATGTACCTGAAATTAACCATTGCCGCCTCGTACCCGTCGCCGAGTTCCGGGTGCTTGGCCGCGGCCGTCGCGTCCTTCACCATCACCACCTCGAATCCCTGTTCGACGAGGTCTCGCAGATGGGACTCCGAGCAAAGATTCGCGGACATCCCCCCGAGGATTACCTTGCTGATGCCTCGCTTGCGCAACTGCAGGATAAGGTCGTTGTTCTGGGGGCCGTATACTTTATGGGGACTAGTGACAACGGTCTTCCCGTCCTCGATGTACGGCTTGAACCGCTCCAACCAGTCGGCGCCAGACCCACGAAAATCCTCCAGCGAGAGTGTACCTCCGCGATCGAACATCCCGATTTCGTGCATCTTCTCTTCGAGCGTCCCGCCGAACTCCCACTCGTGATCGAGCGGGTAGTAATAGTGGGGGGAGACGAACAACTTGAAGTCCGCCTGTTTCGCAGCCTCGAAGATCCTCTCCATATTCTCGATCGTGTTGTTCTCGCGGACGCTTTCTCCTACCAGCGCCCACGCGACACCCTCCTCGCTGAGGAAGTCGTTCTGGGGGTCCGCAAAGACGACCGCCGTATTCGTTTTATGGAAATCCACGTCACCAGCCTCCTGCGGAGGAAGATCGCTTGTGTCCTCCACCGAGATCGACTAACCGAGGGCCGCGATTCTTACTTCAACTTGCAGAATAATCCTGCAGGCCCGGTACTCACTCCGCTCCCGGGTACCGCCGCAGCCAAGAAGGAGGCTCATCATGACAGCCCCTTCACCAACCGGGAGATCTACCGGGTCTCGACCCACACCTCCAACGACGGCACAGGGTTAGAAGCCGCGGCAAGCGTGGGCGAAGCGAACGGCATCTGGGGTTGGGCGCGGGCCGCATCGACGTTATCGAGGCTACGTAGCGCGAGCTGGCTCAGCGACCTTGCCAAAGGCCTAGGTGCTCGAAGAGCTCAGAACTCGGGTATTCCGGGCTCGTGTGCCTTCTGCGTTCAACCAACGAGCAAGGAACATATACTCGGGTCAGCACCTTCGCCGCACCGGCACCATCGCGCTCGTCGTCGACACCCGGCTTACCTTTCAATCAAGAAGACGCGATCCGAGCCGGACACACCGGTATTGCTCAAAGTGCTATTTAACTACCTCACGCCTTTCGTAGTGACCAACCTTGCCCTTCCGTCGTCGGTCTCCGCAGGGCTGCCTTGGCCGGTGCGGGTGGCTCTCGTAAGCTTAATCTTGGAGCGCCCACAGCGACCCTGCGGGCAGACGGGCTATGACTCGGTCCCCCTTGCGCAGCCGCGCGTGGGGGGGCAGCGAGACCCGGAGTTCGACGCCTGCCGCGTCGAGGCTGCACGCGATCCGGGTGCCGAGGTAGGCGGTCTCGGTGACGCGGGCCGGGAAAGAGTTTTCGCCTCCCCCGTCGGCGGGATCCAGGCGCACGGCCTCGGGCCGGATCGTCAGGGTCACGTTCCCCGGCGGGGCCGTCCTCGCGATCCTCAAACGGCCCAGCGGCGTCTCGACCGCCCCGTTCGCTGCCCGGCCGCGGATAAAGTTGACTGCGCCGAAGAACTCGGCGACCCTGCGGCTCGCCGGACGCTCGTAGAAGGCCTCCGGACGGTCGTACATCCTTAGCCCGCCGTCGAAGAGGAGGGCGATGCGGTCGGCCAGCACGACGGCTTCCTCCTGGTCGTGCGTAACGAAGACCGTCGTGTAGCCGCCCTCGAGTTGCAGATCCCTCACGAGCGTCCGCATCTCCGCGCGAAGTCCGGCGTCGAGCGCGCTGAGGGGCTCGTCGAGCAGCAGGAGGCGCGGCTCCGTTACCAAGGCTCGTGCGAGCGCGACGCGCTGCTGTTGTCCGCCCGAGAGCTGGTCGGGAGGGCGAGCGATGAAGCCGTCCATGTGGACCCGACGGAGTGCTTCGCGCACGCGGCGCCCTGCGTCGTCGCGGGGAACGCCTCGCATCCTCAGCCCGAACCCGACGTTCTCTTCGACGGACATGTGCGGGAAGAGCAGGGGCTTCTGGAATACCATCGCCGCTCCCCGCCTCTCGGGCGGCACCCCGAGCACGGACCGGCCATCGACCAAGACGTCCCCGGACTCCGGCCGCACGAGGCCGGCTATGATCTTGAGCGCCGTCGTTTTGCCACATCCCGAAGGTCCCAGGAACGCGACCAGCTCCCCTGGTTCCACCCGCAGCGAGAGGTCGGAGAGGGCCGGATCCGCAGCCTCCAGGTAGCGGTGCGAGACGCCCCGAAGCCACAGACGAGCGCTCATGGCCGTCCCTTCGGGTCCCGTATCTCGCCCTTACCGCAGAAGCCCAGGGACCCGGCCATAATCAACGCCCGGCTCAAGTCGAACCCTTGAGATGGGCCGTAACGCTACGCACGCTCACGGGGTGCCCGCCCATCGGGTTCGGCAGCAGACCATCCTCCACCCTCTCTCCCGACCATGCAGAGGTGAGCCGTATTGCTATCATCGGAGGATGCTGGACGAGGAACTCCGCAAGGGCGCGAAGCCCCTCTACGAGCTGCCCGCCCGCGTCCTGGCGGGGAGGGGTATCACCGGCGACGCCCTGACAGGGGTCGGGCTCATGGTTGGGGTGTTGTGCCTGGGGGCGATCTCGCTCGGCCTCAACGCAGCGGCGCTCGCCCTCTGGCTCCTGAACCGGCTCGTGGACGGCCTCGACGGGGCGGTCGCCCGGTTGCGCGGCGAGACCTCCGAGTTCGGCGCGTTCTTCGACATCGTGGCGGACTTCTTCGTCTACGGAGGCTTCCTGGTCGCCCTCGCCATCCAGCACCCCGGGTCCCGCCTCGCCCTGGTGGTGCTCTTCTTGGCCTACTACCTGAACGGCACGGCGTTCCTGGCCCTCTCCGGCATCCTGGAGAAGCTGAAGAGGGAGCGCCTGACGGAGCGGGGCCTCCACTTTCGCCGCTCGCTGACCGAGGGGTTCGAGACCATCCTCGCGGGGATACTCTTCCTCGTCTTTCCCGGTCACGTCTCCCCCATCGCCTGGATCTTCGCCGCCATGGTGTTCGTCTCCGTGGCCCAGCGCGTCCTGGATGGCCGGCGGATACTCGGGGACGGCTAGGCGACCCACCACCCGCCGCTCGTGCGAGGAGCTCCCGGATCGCGCGGGAACACTCACGACACCTTCCCCAGCCCGACGAAGCCGCGGCCCTCGTCCGTCCCCGAGGGCTTCAGGTAGCGCAGCGCGATCACGAGCGCGAGCACGGCGGGGAGCGCGAAGACGATCGCGAGCGCGGAGGTGATGACCGGGTCGTTCCCGGAGGCGGCGGAGAAGAGGAGCATGGGCAGGGTGACGACGTTGCCGCCGCCGATCAGGAGCGTCAGGACGTACTGGCCCCACGATATGAGGAACGCGAGCAGACCCGCCACCGCCACCCCCGGCGCGACTCCGGCAGCGTCACGTGCCGGAACGCCTGCCACGGGCTCGCCCCCAGGGTGCGCGCCGCCTCCTCCAGGTCCCCCGTCCGCTCGGCGAAGACGCTCGTCAGGATGATCGCCGTGTACGGAACCGTCGTCACCAAGTGCACGAGGAACACCCCGAAGACGGTATCCGCCAGACCGAGCCGGATAAACGTCAGGTGTACGCCCATCGTCGAGGCCAGCGGCGGCACGAGTATCGGCAGCAGGACGAAGAAGATCACGACCCCCTTGAAGCGCCACTCGTACCCGCCCAGGGCCATCCCCGCCGGAAGCCCGACCGCCACCGAAGCCGCCGCCACGCCGCCGCCGATGGCGAGGCTGCTGAGCGTCGCGTCGAGCGGTTTGTTGCCGGGCTCTATCAGGTACTCCATCCCGCGCAGCGACCATTCGGCCGGCAGCAGGTCCGGGAAGCGCCACTCCCCCGCAAACGTCCACAAAAACAGCGGCACGAACGGCAGCGCCACGAGCGACGCCACCAAGATCAGGCCCGCGTTCCCCCCCTTCTTACCCACGCCCGAGGTCCTTCGCCAGCCGCAGATACGCCGCCGCTACCGCGGCCGTCACGAGCGTGACCAGGACGTTTATCGCCATGGCGACGGGACGGGCGGCGAGGTCGGTGTCGCGATACTCGTTGTAGGCCATCACGGGGAGGATGGTCGGGTAGGTCTTCCCGAGCAGGTACGGCACCTCGAAGGCGCCGAAGGTGAAGGCGAAGACGATCAGGCTCGCCGCCACGACCCCGGGCGCTATCACCGGAAACACCACGTACCAGAACCGCTGCCACGCGCTCGCCCCCAAGGTCCGCGCCACGTCTTCAAGCTCCGCCGCAACGCCGCGCAATGAGGCCAGCACCACGAGCGCGATGAACGGCACCTCCTTCCACACGTAGGTGAGGATGATGCCGACGGAGTACCGATCGTAGAGGAGCGCCGGGAAGTCCGCGGGCTCCCCTATGAGGCCCAGAGCCGCCGCCAAGCGCGCGCCGAGCCCCGTCTGAGAGACGACGAGCGCGATTCCCACCGCCGCGACGAGGTGGGGAATGGTGATCGGCAGCTGGAACACCACCGACGAGATTCGCCCGCTCGAGCGTCTCAGGGCCAGCGCCGCGAGCACCGCGAGCACCGTGGAGATCGCCGTCGAGCTCCCGGCCACGTAGAAGGTGAGGCCGAGCGAGGACAGAAACTCTTCGCCGGTCAGGACCTCGCGGTAGGCGTCGAGGCTCAACTCCGTCTCCCCGACGGCGGGCATGTAGCCCAGGGACTGGGCGACGGCGGCGGCGAGGCCCCCGGCGAAGAGGACCCCGATCACCGCCAGCGCCGGGGAGAGGAGCAACGCTATCTTGAGCCGTCCTCCCAAGGCCTAGTCCTTTAGGACCTTCTCCTCCCACGCGTCCTCGGTGGCGAGCAACCACTCCGAGCGAGCCTCGGGCACGCGGTTATCCTGCAGCTCCTCCGTCGAGAGCGTCGCCGGCCCCTCGGGGTTCGAGAGCCGTTCGCGAACGTCCTCGGGCAGCCGCTCAACGCTCAAGGCGGTCAGGTCCCCCCAGCCGTCCGGGTCCTGCTTCTTGGTCTGGGCCTCCGGGCTCTGAAGGAAGTTCGCCACGACCTGGGCGCCGGCCTTGTTCGGGCCGTTGAAGGGGATAGCGAGGTAGTGGGTGTTGTTGAGGGTCCCGTCCTCGAAGAGGTACGTGCGGGTGCTCTCGGGGAAGAGGCCCTTGTTTATCTGCCGCTGCGCGAGCTGCGGGTTGTAGCTCATCGTCAGCCACACCTCGCCGTTCCCGTAGAGCTCGTCGAGCTTCGTGGAGGATTCGGGGTAGGTCTCGCCCTCGCGCCACAGGTTCGCCTCGATCTCGTTCAGGAAGTTCGTGAACTCGGGGGACTTCTCGGCGAAGACCTCTTCGTCGAAGGGCTTCTGGTAAGGTTCCGGGCCGCCCGTGACGCCGTAGAGGACCTGCTCGATGAAGGCGTTGCCCGTGAAGTCCGGCGGGGCGGGGTAGGTGAAGCGGCCGGGGTTCTCCGCCGTCCACCGCCGCAGCTCGTCCATAGTCTTCGGGGGGTCCTTCACCTTCTCCGAGTCGTGGATCATGACGAACTGCGCCTTGCCCCAGGGCGCCTCGCGGCCCTCGACGGGGTAGCCGAAGTCGCGGTTTATGCTCGGGCTCTCCCAGTCGATGTACCTGGCGTTCGGCAGCTCCTCGGCCCAGGGACCGTACCAGAGGTCCGCATCCGCGCCCGTCGCGAAGTTCTCGCCGTTAAGCCAGACGAGGTCGATGGTGCCCTCTTCCTTGCCGGCCCCTTTCTCGTTGAGGAGCTTGTTGACGGCGTCGGCGGTGTCACCTAAAGGCGTGCGGGTGAGTTCTACGTCGTGCCGTTTCTTCAGCTCGGGGACGACGTAGTCGTCAACGTAGGCGTTGATGGCGTCGTCGCCGCCGTACATGTGGAGGTTGACCTCCGTGCCCCTCGCGGCCTCCTCGAGCTCCGGGAACGGCCGCTCCTCGCCCGCGGGTCGCTCCTGGCTCGCGGACCCGCCGCCGCAGGCAGCGAGCGTCAGGCTCAGGACCGCGACCAGCGCGGCGATAAACAAGATTCGGTGCTTCAAGTTCGTTCTACCTCCCGGTGTCGGATGTTTCGGAGCAGAGGGCGACATATGGCCTGGTGCGAGAAGGCCGGGGTCAGGGCAGCAGGCGCCTGACCCCGAAGTACGCCCCCAGCAACTTCTTGGTGGGTCCGCCGAAGAGCTTCTCGCGGTAGTAGTTGTCGGCGGCCTTCTTCACGCCCTCGGGGAGGGTCGGGTAGGCGTGGACCGTCTGGGAGAGCTCCCCTATGGGGATGCCCTTGCGCATGGCGAGGACCACCTCGGGGAGCATGTTCCCGGCGTCGGGGCCGATGACGTGGCCGCCGAGGATCCGGCCCCGCTTGCCGGTCACGATCTTGACGAGACCCTTGGCCTCCCCGTCCGTTATGGCCCGGTCGAGCTCCGGGAGGTCGTACACGAACGTCCCCACATCGCCGCCGTGCTTCTCCCGGGCCTCCGCCTCGGTGAGGCCCACCCTGGC
>JADDPR010000430.1 GCA_016781775.1 Rubrobacter sp.
ATAAACACGCGCCTGAACTCCGAGGAGGTCGGCTACATCCTCGAGCACTCCGAGGCGAAGATGCTCTTCGTGGACAGGGAGTTGGAGAAGCTCGTGGAGCCGCTGGATACCTCGAACATAGAGGTCGTGCGCATAGACGACACCGGCGAGCCCGGCGACCCGTACGAGGACTACCTGGCTGCGGGGTCGGCCGAGACCGTACCCGGCGTGCTGGAGGACGAAGAAGAAACCATCTGCATAAACTACACGTCGGGGACGACGGGGAGGTCGAAGGGGGCGATGTACAGCCACCGGGGCGCCTACCTGAACGCCCTGGGGGTCGCGCTGGCGACGGAGATGAACGCGCGGTCGGTATACCTCTGGATCCTCCCGATGTTCCACTGCGACGGCTGGTGCTTCACCTGGGGCGTCACCGCGGTCGCGGGAACGCACGTCTGCTTGCGCAAGGTTGACTCGGGCAGAATCTGGGATCTCATCGAGTCCGAAGGGGTCACCCACTACTGCGCCGCGCCGACCGTCCAGATCGGGCTCGTCAACCACGAGAAGGCACACCGGATCGACTGGGAGGTCGCCACCGCGATCGGGGGCGCGCCGCCGTCTCCGAAGCTCCTCTCGCAGTTCGAGGATCTAAACGTACGCCCGATCCACCTCTACGGGGCGACCGAATCCTACGGCCCGAGCACGGTGTGCAGCTGGCACGACGAGTGGGACGACCTTTCCATCGAGGAGAAGGCCAAGAAGCTCTCCCGCCAGGGCCAGGCGCATCCGACGGCCGACCTCGCGCGGGTGGTGGACGACGAGATGAACGACGTCCCGCGCGACGCCGAGACCCTCGGGGAGCTCGTGACGCGCGGCAACACCGTGATGAAGGGCTACTTCAAGCAACCCGAGGTCACCGCCGAGACCTTCAAGGGCGGCTGGTACCATTCCGGCGACATCGCCGCTTGGCACCCGGACGGGTACGTGGAGCTGCGCGACCGCAAAAAGGACATCATCATCTCCGGCGGCGAGAACATCTCGACCATCGAGGTGGAGCAGGCCGTGGACCACCACCCGGCCGTGCTGGAAGCCGCCGTCATCGCCATGCCCGACGAGAAGTGGGGAGAGCGTCCCAAGGCGTTCGTGGAGCTCAAGCCCGGGGAGAACGTTACGGCGGAGGAGATCATCGCGTTCTGCCGGGAACGCCTGGCGCGCTTCAAGGTCCCGGCAGCGGTGGAGTTCACGCAACTGCCGAAGACCTCCACCGGCAAGGTTCAGAAGTTCGTGCTGCGCGAGAAGGAGTGGGCGGGGCACGACAGGCGCATAGGGTAGCCGGGGGACACGATGGCTGTCGTAGGCGACGTGCGGGGCAAGGCCGTGCTGGTAGTGGGCGGCACCCGGGGCATAGGGCGGGCGATAGCGGAGCGCTTCGCGGAGCACGGGGCCGAGGTCGGCGTGACGGGCCGCAACGCCGAGCAGGCCTCGGAGGTCGCCGATTCGCTGACGGAGGCGTACGGCCAACCCGTCAGCGGGCACGCCCTGGACGTCGCGGACCGGGCCCTGGTACGCGAGGTCGTGGAGGAGTTCGAGTCCCGGCGGGGCGGGTTGGACGCGCTGGTGTACAATGCAGGCATCAGCCCGTCGTTCACCTCGGCCGAGAAGGTAGACGACGAAACCTGGGACGCCATCATCGCCACCAACCTCACCGGGGGCTTCGTCGCGGCGCAGGCCTTCGCCCGCCGGCTCATCGACGGGGACAGGCCCGGCTCGGTCGTATTTATAGGGTCGGTGGACAGCGTCGTGGGGGACCCGCGCCTGGTCGCGTACACGGCCTCGAAGTCCGGGATGGCGGGGATGGCCCGGACGATGGCGGTCGACTGGGCCCGGTACGGCATCCGCGTCAACACGGTCGCGCCCGGCTACGTGGCGACCGACCTCACGGCCGGTTTGCAGCAGAACGAGAAGCTCCGCCAGGCCATCACCGACCGGACCCCCATGAAAAGGCTGGCGGAACCCAAGGAGATCTCGGACGTCGTGGTGTTCCTCGCCTCCGACAGCTCCACCTTCATCACCGGCGCCGTCTATCCCGTCGACGGGGGGTGGACCGCCTGGTAAGGGACGTACCGGAACCACCCGTCGAGCGAGGCGACAACCGAAGATCGTACTCGCGGGTGTCGCGCCCCCGGCGTTGCGTCGTGGTCGGTCTTGTGGCGGCGTGTGGTCCCGATTCAACCCGGCGATGCTTGTTGCGGGCCGCTCGCGGCTGGTCGATGGGCGGTGTACCTTGTCGATGGGGAACGACCGGTTAGGAGGCATCTTGTACGAAACGATCGTGTACGAGAAGCAAGACGGGGTCGCCAGGATCTCTTTGAACCGCCCGAAGAGGCTCAACGCTTTCAATCTTCGGATGCATCCCGAGTTGCTGGATGCCCTGAACGCCGCTGCCGGCGACGAGGAGGTCCGCTGTATCGTCCTGCGCGGCGAGGGCAAGGGCTTCTCCGCCGGGGCGGACCTCTCCGAGGTGGTCGAGGGCGACGGCGGCAACCCCGACCTCGGCCAGTACCTCCGCGAGACCTACAGCCGCCTCGTGACGCGCATGGTCGCAGTCGAGAAGCCCATCGTCGCCTCGCTGCACGGGCCCGTGTACGGCGCAGGCCTCGGCGTCGCGTTGGCCTCGGACCTCCGCGTGGCGGCCGAGAGCGCGAAGTTCTCCGTGGCATTCGTGAAGATAGGGCTGATGCCGGACGCGGGGGTGTCGTTTTTCCTACCGCGCCTGATCGGGCTCGGAAGAGCCATGGAGATGAGCATGCTCGGCGACGGCGTGGATGCCGCCGAAGCGCTCCGCTACGGGCTCGTGAACAGGGTCGTGCCGGACGAAGAGCTCGAAGGAGCGGCGTCCGCACTGGCCTCCCGCCTCGCGGGGATGCCTACGTTGGCGCTCGGGAGGATGAAGGGCGCCCTGTACGCGAGCTTCGAGTCGGACCTTCGCGCGGCGCTGGAGAGGGAGGCCGTGGGACAGACATTCTGCGGCTACACGAAGGACCACAAGGAGGGAGTCGCCGCTTTCTTCGAGAAGCGCGAGGCGTCCTTCACGGGGAGCTAGGGAGGAGAGGCGTATGGGGAAGGTGGAGAGCTACTTCGAGTTCTGGCCGGTCAGGGTGCCGCGCTCCCTGCCGCTGCCCGAGACGAGTGTCTTCGACAACCTGGCGGTCTCGGCGCGCAGGTATCCGGGGAAGCCGGCGATCGTCTACTACGGGACGGAGATCCCGTACCGGCGCCTGCTGGAGGAGGCGGAGGCGCTCGCCGGCTACCTCCAGAGCGATCTGGGCGTCGGCAAGGGCGACCGGGTGATGCTGTATATGCAGAACAGCCCGCAGTTCGTGGTCACGTTCTACGCCGTCTTACGCCTCGGGGCGGTGGTCGTGCCGGTGAACCCCATGCTCGTCGCGGCGGAGTTGGAGCATTACGTCGAGGACTCCGGGGCGAAGGTCGCCGTCGTCGGGCAGGAGCTGTACGGTAGGATCTCGCCGCAGCTTAGCGCCGGCGGCCTGAGCAACGTCGTGGTCGCCGCCTACTCGGATTATCTCGAGGAGGAGACGGACCTTGCCGTGCCGGACGTGGTTCGGGCCCCGCGCGAGGGGGTGGGGGACGAGGGCGTCGTCCCGTGGCGGGAGGCGCTCTCCGCGGGACGTGATCCTTCTCCGGTCGAGGTCGGGGCGGACGACATGGCGCTGTTGCCGTACACGAGCGGGACGACGGGTCGGCCGAAGGGATGCGTGCACACGCACCGGACGCTCCAGGCGACGCTCGTGGGTGTAAGCGTCTTCAACACCCTGACACCCTCGGCGACGGCGCTCTGCGTCTTGCCGCTCTTCCACGTGACGGGGATGCAGCACAGCATGAACGCTCCCATCTACACAGGCGCCACCTTTATCCTGATGACGCGCTGGGACCGCGAGACCGCCGCAGAGCTCGTGCAGCGCTACGGCGTCACGCACTGGACGAACATCTCGACGATGGTCGTGGACTTCCTCACGAACCCGAACGTGGGCGAGTACGACCTGTCGTCGTTCGAGATCGTGGGCGGCGGCGGTGCGCCCCTGCCGGCGGCGGTCGGGGAGAAGCTCTTTGACCTCACGGGGCTTCGCTACCAGGAGGGCTACGGCCTCACGGAGACGATAAGCCAGACGCACATAAACCCGCCCGACCGTCCGAAGCTCCAGTGCCTCGGCGTGCCCCACTTCGACGTGGACGCCCGCGTGGTGAACCCGGAGACGCTGGAGGATCTGGGGCCGGGGCAGGAGGGGGAGCTGGTGATCAGCGGCCCGCAGGTCATGCGGGGCTACTGGCAGCGGCCCGACGCCGACAGGGAGGCGTTCTTCGAGAGGGACGGTAAGCGCTTCTTCAGGACGGGGGACATCGTCGCCTACGACGAGGACGGATACTTCTTCATGGTCGACCGGCTGAAGCGCATGATCAACGCCTCGGGATTCAAGGTCTGGCCGGCGGAGGTCGAGTCGACCCTGTACAAGCACCCGGCCGTCCAGGAGGCGTGTGTGATCGGGGTCCCCGACGAGGGACGTGGGGAGGCGCCCAAGGCCTTTATCGTGTTGCGCAGCGGGGAGGAGGCGACGGCCGAGGAGATCGTTGGCTGGGCGAAGGAGCAGATGGCCGCGTACAAGTACCCGCGCGAGGTGGAGTTCGTCGACGCGCTGCCCAAGAGCGGCTCCGGCAAGATCCTGTGGCGCCAGCTTCAGGAGGAGGAAGAGAGAAAGCTGGCGGGGGCGAAGTAGGGGGGCGCGTGGAGATCCGGGACGCAACGGGGCGGATCCCCCCGAGATCGTGGAGATCTACAACTCCACGGTCCCGCTCCGCAGCGTCACCGACGAGACCGAGCCCGTCACCGTCGAGAGCCGCAGGGCATGGTTCCGCGCACGGCGGGCGACGACGACCCGTGTGGGTAGACGAGGAGGGCGGGGACGTCGTCAGCTGGCTCGCCACGAACGACTTCGAGAATGGGCGGCCTGCCTACCACGCGACGGCCGAAGTCGCGATCTACGTCAAGGAGGGGCGCAGGGGCATGGGCCGGTCGTTGCTCGCCGAGCGGTCAGACGGGAGCCCGGGCTCGGGTTGAAGACCCTGATTGCGGGCGCCTTCGGTCACAACGGACCTTCCTTGCGCCTCTTCGAGGGTTTCGGCTTCGAGCGCCGGGCGTACTATCCGGGGTGGCGGAGCTCGATGGGGTGGAGTGGGATCTAGTGGTGCTCGGGTTACGGTTGGGACGAGAAGGAGGAGGGGACGTATGACGCCGAACAGCATGATGGCGGCCCGTTTTTACGGGGTGCAGGAGCCCTTGCGGCTGGAGGAGATCCCGGTGCCCGAGCTCCGGGAGGACGAGGTGCTGGTCAAGATCCAGGCCGCGGGTCTCTGCGGCTCCGACGTCCACATCGTCTTCGAGGGGGTGACCCCGACGGCGTACAAGCCCATAACTCTCGGCCACGAGCCGGCGGGCGTCGTCGCGGGGATGGGCTCCAGGGTCGAGGGGTGGGAGGAGGGGGAGCGGGTCTCGGTCGTGCCGGGCTTCTGGTGCGGCTCTTGCCGCAACTGCGTGACCGGCTTCCCGAACGTCTGCCTGAGCCGCAGGATCTACGGCATCCAGGCGGAGGGCGCCCTGGCCGAGTACCTCGCGGTCCCGGCGAGGAACCTCGTCCGGCTCCCCGAGAGCGTTCCCTTTACCGTAGGCGCGATCATCACGGACGCCGTCGCGACCCCCTTCTACGCACTCTCCGAGAGGGTCGCACTCAAAGCCGGCGAGACGATTGCGATCTTCGGCGCGGGCGGGCTCGGGCTGCACGGGGTGCAGGTAGCGAAGCTCCTTGGCGCGCAGAAGATCATTGTCGTCGATACTCGAGAGGAGCAGCTCGAGCGCGCGCGGTCGATGGGCGCGGACCTCACCCTGAACCCGACCGGCAGCCCTCCGGTCGAGGCGATACTGGAGGCGACGGGGGGCTTAGGGGTGGACGTCGCTGCGGAGTTCGTCGGGCTTCAGGCGACGATCTCGCAGTGCGTCGAGGCGGTGGCGCCGAACGGACGGGTCGTGGTGGTCGGGCTCGGGGCGGACCCCATCACGACCGTCCCGCCGACGGTCTTTGTGAGGAAGCAGATCGCGCTTTTAGGCTCCTACGGCTTCACGAAGCGGGGCATCGAGCAGCTCGTGGAGCTCGCCGCCTCCGGTCGCCTGAACCTCGAAAGCTCCATCACCCATATCTTCCCCCTGTCCGAGGTGAACACCGCGCTGAAGTACCTGCACGAGAAAATAGAGAACCCGATCCGGGTAGCGGTGACTCTCTAGCGGTCAGCCGTCAGCCCCCTTGTGCCACGCTCCTCCACGAGGATGCTTGCCGCTTCGGATCTGGAGGGGCGGATGCGTTTTGCGAAGCCGTCATCTTGCCGAGGGCTGACGGCTGATGGCCCATAGCTTCAAAGAAACGGAGCGCGTCCGGCGGCAGTACGACCGGACGGCCGGACGGTACGACGAGCTTATCGGCTTTGCCGAGAGGATGTTCTTCGGCGGGGGACGGGAGTGGGTCTGCTCGCGCGCGCATGGGGAGGTGCTGGAGATCGCGGCCGGCACCGGCAGGAACCTGCCCTTCTACGCCGGTGACGTCGGGCTCACGGCCATCGAGTTGAGCCCGGCGATGCTGGAGCTAGCGCGCGGGAGGGCCGAGATGCTCGGACGCGAGGCTGACCTACTCGTAGGGGACGCGCAAGACCTCCCGTTCCCGGACGCGCGCTTCGACGCGGTCGTCTGCACCCTCGGGCTCTGCACCATCCCGGACGACCGGCGGGCCGTGCGGGAGGCCGCGAGGGTGCTGAAGCCCGGCGGGCGCCTGTTGCTGCTGGAGCACGTCCGGAGCCCTCTGCTGCCGGTGCGCGTCCTGCAAACGCTCCTGAACCCGATCACCGTCCTCACCGAGTCCGACCACCTCCTGCGCGACCCCATCGAGCACGTCCGAAAGGCGGGCCTAATCGTCGAAGACTTGGAGCGCTCGAAGTGGGGGATCGTCGAGAAGCTGGATGCGAGGAAGCCCGTGAACTAGACCATGTACGCGGCGAGGCGCCGGGCGGTGCGGTCCAGTTCCTTCGCGGCGGGGTCGTACGATGTTCGTTGGAGATAGAACGGGAGGATGGCTCGTGACCGTCGAGTTGAGGATGTTGGTGTTCAGCGTCGTGCTGGGCATCGTCCAGATCGTCGCAGCATCGCACGCCGCGAGCCTGCAGCGAGGTTACCGGTGGACGGCCGGCCCCAGGGACGAGGGGGCGGAGCCGCTGAGGGGCGCGGCCGGGCGTCTGGAAAGGGCACTACGTAACTTCTTGGAGACCTTTGTGTTGTTTGCCGCCGTAGTCCTCGCGGCGCACGCCTCGGAGACACACGGCGCGCTCACGGAGTGGGGTGCGAGGCTCTACTTCTGGGCCCGCGTCGCGTACGTGCCCCTCTACGCCGCTGGGGTCCCGATCGTACGTTCGCTCGTGTGGAACGTCGTGACGATAGGCATCTTGTTATTTGTCGCCGCCCTGTTTCTGCGATGACGTGAGAGCTTGCTTGCAGAGGCTCGCAGGATACCCTCGCCGGTCGGATGCGCCATAGCCGACGCGGGAATGCTTGCAGTGCCCGGGGACGGCCGTCGAGCGACCGAAGCACCGCGCCGGTGACAAAGCCCGCGCGGGACCCGTGACGAACGCCATGCTCGAAGATGGCCCTCGAGCAGGGACGTCGGAGGCCTAGCTCAGCACGTGCCTGCGGACGAAGACCGCTCAGGCGGCGTCGAGAAAGGCCGCGCCCCACAGGAGGCTTACCCAGAGGGAGCGGACGATGGGGTCCCAGGCTACGGGGGCGCGGGCGAGGTTGAGCCAGGGTTCGAACTGGCTCGTGAGCAGGTAGGGCTCGAGGGGACCGGCAAGGCGGAGGCCGGAGGCGAGCCGAAGCAGCAGGACGAGGACGACGGCGCCCACGCCGGAGCCACGGGAGTCGTGGGCCGTCGCGGAGAAGAAGACGGCTACCGCGGCGAGCGCCATGAGCGGGGCGGCGGCGGGGGCCGCCCCAGACGAGCGCTATGCCTCGACCGACGCTTATGGGCCCGCCCGGGCCGGGTATCCGGCGGCGAGGCCGACGGCCGCGAGCACGGCGAGGCAGTACAGGCCGACCGCCGCGCACT
>JADDPR010000041.1 GCA_016781775.1 Rubrobacter sp.
GGCCTCCTCCGCGGCGATGAGGTGCTTGCAGCGCACTAAAGGCAAACGGGCGGTGGGGCTTTCGGGCGCGCCCCCGCTTGGGACCGCGTCGGAGGCCCGTTGCCCGCCCGCCTTCTTGCGCTTCCTGCCGTTGTGCATCTCGAAATCCCTGCACCCGCAAAGGCCGAGGATCGCGTCCACGAGGTAGCGCTCGTTTGCCCGGTACAGGCCGCGCCCGATCTTCCGGAGCTTCACCCCCTTGGCCCGCTCCCGCCGGCCTTCTTCCAAAACCGCCACGCGCGCCCGGGCAAGGATCTCCCCCGCGGCTTCGGAAGCGAGGCCGCCGGTCTCCCCCACCCCCTCCGGACCGCCGGGCCGCCACCACTCCAAAGTGAGGTCCCCGAAGCGCGGGAGCGCGGCCAGGATCTCCTTCAGGACCTCGCCCTCCCCCGTCCTCCTCGTGGCCCTCCACAGCCCGAAGGGCTCCTCGTAGCACTTGGCCAGCGGCCTCGAACCGGTGAGCAGGACGATGCGCTCGCGCAAGCGCCCTTGGGCCTCGAGCCACCCGAGCGCCGCCAGCGCGGCCCGGTGTTCGGAGACGGCGAGGAGGGCCTCCTTCCCGAGACCAAGGCGGAGATCGTCTTCGGGTCCGTCCCCGAGCAGGAGGGCGGCGTGGGAGTGGACGACCTCCCACTCGGAAACCCCCGCGGGCTTGCGAGGATCCGTCCCGCCACGAGGAGACCGCCGAGGCCCGGAGGCCTTCGAGGGCCCATCACACGAGGCCACCACGAAGCCGTGGGCCGGGCGGCCACCGGTCTCCGGCACGAAAAGGCCCGAGCAGAAGACCGTGAGCCAGGGACTCCGCGCCGATCGTCCCGCCACGGCGCGCCCGAGATCCGGTTCGCCGATGCCGCCTCTTCCGTCGCTCCGCGCCACCTCCCGCACGCCCCGATTATAAGGGCGGACCGCGCGACTCCACAGGGCGCGAAGGAAGCGACCCCCCACGGGGACGCTAAGGGTTACGGCAGGCTTGCGCGGCGCTTCTTGGGAAGACAAGCGGCGCGCCCTTGCCGTAGGGAGTGCCGCTTATCGCTATAACCTTACACGGAACCTTAACGCCTTGGCGCCCAGTAAAGGCCTCCGCATGGACCCGCCGGACGGGCTCTTTGGCTGCGCACGGATGCCCGAATATGTCCCAGGGCCCGAGTAGGAACATAAAATTGCTGCTCCCGGAGAGCTCCGCCGCGCCCTCGGTAACGACGTAAAGGGCGTTCGCGTGCTCCCCTTTGCGGTAAACAAGGTCCTCGTAAGCGTAGCGCCGATCTGCGGACGCCATCACCTTTTCGCGGAAGATCTCGAGCGGCTCACGGCACTCGTTTTCCTGCACCGCTCCGTATTCGATCCGAGGGGGTGCACCACCCGTGGATCGGACCCGGAACCCTCCGTGCAAGATCGCACCCGTTAACGCGTTTCTACCTTCGACGGTAGCGGCTCATCGATCCGCGATCGACGTCAGCTCGGGCGCCTCGAGTCGACGGTACTCCCGGTCAATCGGGCCTCCGTGGTTCGAAGACGACCTCGAAGGAGAAGAAAGGGCGGGATCTCCTCTCTAACGAGAGACGATTCACAAGAAGTTCGTTAACCCGTCCCCTCGCTCCCTTTGTGCAACCGCGTAACATCCACTAGACCCCTTACCTGTCGGAAGCCCTCGAAGCTTCTCCCTCGAGCCCGGTTCGCCCCACCCCTTCGGATCGGTGTTTTCTCCAGCGAAGTCCGGATCGCAATATCTCTTTCATCTTCTTTGCTGATAGGCAATAATTCCATTTATTGCGTGTGAAGGGGACGGGCGCGAAGGCATCTTGCTTCGCGGAGCAAGGGAAGAATTGGGGAGGAGTAAGAGGGTGACGGACGGAACGCAAGCGACGGAGAACGGCAAGGCGCAGGCCTCGCAGGGAGCCGACAGCCTTACCATCAAGGACAACCGCACCGGCAAGAGCTACGACGTGGAGGTCAAGGACGGCACGGT
>JADDPR010000474.1 GCA_016781775.1 Rubrobacter sp.
GAAGAGCGAGGCGGAGATGACGTGCGCCGGGACGTCCTCGTTTATGGCCTCGAGAATCGTCCAGCGGCCCTCGCCCGAGTCCTCGGCGTAACCCCGGACGCTGTCGAGATGGCCGTCCTGCTCGAAAGCGTTCTCGGCAAGCTCCAGGAGCCAGCTTCTGACGACGCTCCCCTGATTCCAGAGGCTAGAGATGGCACGCAGATCGAAGTCGTACTGGCTCTTCTCCAGGATCTCGAATCCCTCGGCGTAGGCCTGCATCATCCCGTACTCGACCCCGTTGTGGACCATCTTCGTGAAGTGCCCGGCCCCGGCCTCGCCGAGATACGCGTAACCGTCGGGCGGAGCGAGCGTCTTGAGCGCGGGCTCGACGTGCTCGAAGGCGCTCGCATCCCCGCCGACCATGAGGCAGTAGCCGACCTGCAGGCCCCACACGCCGCCGCTCGTCCCCTGATCCAGGAAGCGTATGCCCTTCTCCCGCAGCATCTCGGCCCGGCGGACGGAGTCGCGAAAGTAAGAGTTGCCGCCGTCGATAAGGATGTCGCCCTCGTCCATCAGGTCGGCGAGTTGGAGCAGCGCCTGCTCGGTAGCGTCACCGGCCGGAACCATGACCGTGATGGCGCGCGGCCCGTCCCCGGAGAGCTTCTGCACGAGCTCCTCCATGGAGTAGGCGCCTTCGGCCCCGTCCTTGACGACCTCGTCCACCGGCCCCGGCGAGCGGTTGCCCGCGACGACCCGATGCTCGCCATTTTTGACGAGCCGCCGCGTCATGTTCGCGCCCATCCTGCCTAGGCCATAAAAACCTACGTCCATGTGTGTTCTCCCTCTGGTCGGAATCCGGTCGGCACGCCGCTACCGGCGGCTTTCGGCGTTTCGGCTTCTTCTTCTGCTTACGAGCTTACGGGTTGACCGGCCGATTGGCTCTTCACCTGGCGGCTCTTGTTGCCTATTACCTCCAAGAGCTCGTCGAACGAGTCGGCGAACTTCTGGACGCCCTCCTGCTCCAGGACCTCGACCACAGATCGGTAGTCGACGCCAACCTCGCGGAGCTCGTCGATGAGCTTGCGTGCCTCGTCCACGCCCTCCTTCAGGGCGTTCGGGTTTACCTCGCCGTGGTCCATAACGGCTTCGAGGGTCGAGGCGGGCAGGGTGTTTACGGTGTCGGGGCCGACGAGGTTGTCGACGTAGATGGTGTCCTTGTAGTCGGGGTTCTTCGTGGAGGTCGAGGCCCAGAGGGGGCGCTGCTTTGTGGCGCCCTTGGACTGGAGGAAGTCCCAGTCTTCGCCGGAAAAGATCTCCTCGAAGGCGGCGTAGGCGAGCTTGGCGTTCGCTATCGCGAGGCGGCCCTTGAGGTCGTCGTGGCCCCCGATTTCATCGAGCCTCCGGTCGGCCTCGGAGTCGACGCGGGAGACAAAAAAGCTGGCTACGCTCGCCACACCGGAGGGATCGCCGCCGCCGGCGACGAGGCGCTGGAGGCCCCGGACGTAGGCGTTGGCGACCGCCTTGTAGCGCGAGAGCGAGAAGATCAGGGTGACGTTTATGGACTTGCCGGCGGCGATCATGTCTTCTATCGCCGCCAGGCCGGGCTCGGTCGCCGGTATCTTCACCATTAGGTTGGGTCGGTCGACCATCGCGTGCAGGCGCTTGGCCTCCTCGTAGGTCGCCGCGGTGTCGTAGGCGATGTCCGGCGAGACCTCCAGCGAGACGTAGCCGTCGAGGCGGTTCGTCCGCTCGAAGACGGGCATCATGAGGTCGCAGGCATCCCGGATGTCCTGGCTCGCGAGGCCGAGGAAGAGTTCCTTGGGGTCGCTCTCGTCCTCGGAGAGCTCCCTCAACTGCTCGTCGTAGAGCTCGGAGTCGGCGATGGCTTTCTGGAAGATTGTGGGGTTCGAGGTGACGCCCACGACGCCGCTCTCGATCATCCCTTCGAGCTCCCCGCCCTTTATGGAATCTCGAGAGAGGTAATCGATCCAGACGCTCTGCCCCGCCTCGGACAGCCTCTGTAGACGCTCGTTCATCGGCCTTCCTC
>JADDPR010000259.1 GCA_016781775.1 Rubrobacter sp.
CGCCTGATTGAGGTGCAGCCCGAACAGGTCGCGGTCATCCTTACCGTCTTTACGAAGCGTGGCGTAATCCCCTTCGAGCCCGAAGACGGAGCCATCGTCGGCGACGCCGATCAGCAAAGTTCCACCCTCCCGGCTGTTGAGAAACGCAGCGACGGTCTTGAGGCTCGCCGTCTGGAGAGGCTTGAAGAGCTCGCCGGAGTCGGCGCGCGTGCGAAGCGTGGCCTTGTACTCCAGATGCGCCCCCTCCTTCGGTGGGGGTCCGAGCAGCTCGCCCACGGGACAGTGCTCCTGCCAAGCTACCTTCGCCTTCCCGTACACGAGCGGAAGGTACACGCTCATCACCTGCCCGGAGAGGTCCTCGTCGTCCAGCAGCTTGTACGAGAAGTTCTCAGCACCGGCGAGCCGACCGACGACGGCGTCCTGAAAGTGCTGAGAGAACTGGACCTCGAAGCTCTTCTGAGAGTTGGCCGCGGCCTGGCGCTGCACGGTCTGGTCCTCGATCAGGTCCTGGGCGATGCCGTCGAGGTGGAGGCGGTCGGCCTCCGTGAGCTTGAGCCCGAACCGCTCGTTGAGGCTCTCGATGATGCGGGAGAGCGGCGACGCCTCGGGTTCCTCGCGACGGCCCGCCCCGTCGTAGATCGTGGTGACGACGCCATGCCCGGCTTCGAGCGAGACGGAGCCCTCGAAGGTCTGCTCCAGCTGCAGGTGCGTGAGCTCGACCTCCGACCCGAGGTCGAGGCTCGCCCCGGCGTCGCGCTTGATAAACGAGGCCAGCGCCCGGCAGAAACGGTAGTCGCGCTCCAGTGCGGGGTCGGCAAAGCTGACGACCTGCGAGAGGAAAGAGTAGATGCGCACGAAGCGGGTGAGCGCGTCGCGGAAGGCTTCTGCTTCCTCTTCTTCGAGGGCTTCGAAGCGGTCCACAGCGGGGGCGAGGGCCGCGTGCAGACGGGCGTGGTTGTTACGGTTCTCGTCGGCGACGAGTAGGGCTGCGACCTTGACGACCTCCTCGGGCCGGAGGACGCCGTACTCGTCGAGCGCGTACCGGGTATCGTAGAGCAGGTTCGGGTCCGTCGGTGGGGCGACGGTACCACCGTACCAGGGCTCGAAGGCGGCCCGGATGTCGTCGGCGTCGTTGCGGAAGTCGAGGACGAAGGTGCCGTCCTTGCCCTCGGCGCGGCGGTTGAGCCTGGAGAGCGTTTGCACGGCGGCGAGCCCGGTCAGGACCTTGTCGACGTACATAGCGTACAACAGCGGCTGGTCGAAGCCCGTCTGGTACTTGTCCGCGACGACGAGAAAGCGTTGCTCGTCCCCCTCGAACTTCTGCGGCGTCTGGCTCTCGGGAAATCCGTTCATCCCGGACTCGGTGTAGGAGACGCCCTCATCCTCGACCGTCCCGGAGAATGCGACGAGTATCCCCAGGGAGCCGTAGCCGTGCTCGTCGGTGTACTTTCGGAGAGCGCGGGCCATGCGTACCGCGTGGCGGCGGGAGGAGGTGACGACCATCGCCTTTGCCCTGCCCCCAATCTTCTTCGCCACGTGCCTGCGGAAATGCTCGACGATCACCTCGGCCTTCTGGGAGAGGTTGTAGTCGTGGAGGGTGACGAACCGGGCGATGGCAGCGCCCGCCTCGCGCGTCGCGTACTCGGGGTCTTCCTCGACGGTCTTCTCGATCTTCCAGTAGGTGCCGTAGGTGAGGTAGTTGGCGAGGACGTCGAGGATGAACCCCTCTTCTATCGCCTGGCGCATGGAGTAAGTGTGGAACGCGACATTGTGGCCCACGGCCTCGTCGTAGCGGCCAAACATCTCCAGGGTGCGCCCCTTGGGCGTGGCGGTGAACGCGAAGAAGCTGAGGTTGGGCTGTTTGCCCCTCGCTGCGGCCTCCCGAACGAGAGCCTCCTCGGCCGGGTCAGCAGGTTCCACGCCGTACTCGCCCCCGCTCTCGGCCGCGAGATCGCCCGAGGAGGCCGGCGCGGAGCCCAGGACCTTCTTCATGTCCTTGGCGGTCTCGCCGGTCTGGGAGGAGTGGGCCTCGTCCACGAGCACGGCGTAGGAGCTCTCGGGGAGGCCCTCGACCTTTCCAGGACGAACGGGAACTTCTGGAGCGTGGTGATGATGACGCGGGCGGTCTAGCCGGCCAGGGCTTCGGCAAGCTGGGTCGAGGACTCGTCTATCTTTTGGACGACCCCGTGGGCGTGCTCGAACTGGTAGATCGTCTCCTGAAGCTGCTTGTCCAGGACGACCCGGTCGGTGATGACGATGACCTTATCGAAGACCTTCCTGTCCTCCGCGTCGTGGAGGTTCGAGAGGCGGTGGGCGAGCCAGGCGATGGTGTTGGACTTGCCGGACCCGGCGGAGTGCTGGACGAGGTAGCTCTCGCCTGGGCCATGCCGGGCCGCATGCGCGGAGAGCGAGAGCACGGCGTCCCACTGATGGTAGCGGGGGAAGATCGTGGTCCCCCGCGCCTTCGACCCGCCGGCCAGCTTCTCGACGTGAACGAACCGCCCCAAAAGGTCGAGCCAGGCGTCCCTCTCCCACACCCTCTCCCACAAGTACGTGGTCCAGTGACCGTGGGGGTTCGGCGGGTTGCCCTTGCCGCCGCCGTACCCGCGGTTGAACGGCAGGAAGCGAGTCGAGGCGCCCTCCAGCCGCGTGGTCATGGCGACCTGCTCCGTATCCACCGCGAAGTGGACCACGCAGCGGCGGAGGGTGACGTTCTTCGGGTCCCGGTCCTCGCGGTACTGCTCCTTGGCCTTCTCCACGTCCTGCCCGGTCAACGCGTTCTTCAGCTCTGCGGTGGCGACGGGGACGCCGTTGACGAAGAGAACGAGGTCCGGCTTCTTGCTCGTGCCACCGGAGCCCGCGTCGTAGGGCAGCTGGCGGGTGACGGTGAGCCGGTTGGCTTCGTACCGCTCGACGAGTTCGGGGGTGAGCCCGTGGGCGGGCTTGAAGAAGGCGAGCCGGAGCCTCACCCCGAGGTCCTCCACGCCGTGGCGCAGCACGTCCACGGTTCCACGCGCGTCGAGCACCTTCGCCAGCCGGTCCGCGAATCCCTCGCGCGCCCGCGCCTCCCCGCCGCGCAGGTTGACCAGCCTCCCCCAATCTTCGGCCTGCGTCGCCTCGACGAAAGCGAACAGCTCCGTGAGATCCAGGCCACGCGCCGCGTCGAAGTCCCCCGAAGAGTTGCCGACCTTGACCGTCCGGTACCCGCCGCTCTCCCGCAGGGACCGGGCGATGTGCTCCTCGAACGCCTTCTCGTCCGGCTTCATGCTACGACGTTTCCTTCCCCCTCGATCCCTCGACGTTTCGCATCATACGGTTGTCCCACCGGGCTTCGCCCCTCCGGGCCGCTACTCGTCCTCGGGCAGAGAACGTCGTTGGAGGTCGACCACAACCGGGTCAAGGACACTGTCTTCCTCGCCGTAAACCTCGTCGAGGCGCTCGGTAATCTCCTTACCCCCGTACTCCTGCGGGTGGTTGCCCGCCACGTTCGTCGTCCAGCTTCCCACACCGTTACTCGTCGTCCGGCGCGGATACCGCGGGCAAGGCCACGCTGACGTCGTGCTCGGGATGGTCGGGGAAGATGGCCCTGACCTCCAGGCGTCCTCCGAGCGCGGCCACGTAACCTCCGAGGGTCGAGAGCCGAATGTCGCCCTTGCCCTCCAGCTTGGAGACGTTAGGCTGCGACACCCCGAGCGCCCCCGCGAGCTCGGCCTGCGTGACGCCACGCGACTCACGCAGCTCGGCGAGCGCGAGCACGGCGTCGTATGCCCGCTCGAGCTCCTCGACCCTCTTCCGACGTTCGGGAACCGCATCCATCCTGTCGCGCAGGACCTTGAAGTTTTTGTGCCCGCTCATCTAGATCTCTCCTTCTTCCCTCAGCTCGTCGAGGTAGTCGAGGTAGACCTCGTACAACCTGTCCGCCTCGGGAATCGCTTCCTCGTAAAACTCCTCCCACCTATCGGTCTTATCTCCACCGACCAGGAGGATCGCGCTACGGCGCGGGTCGAAGGCAAACAGCACCCGGATGTTGCCGCCCAGCGGCCGTAACTCCTTCATTTTCGGATACCGTGAACCTTTCACGGTATCCACCAGGGGCCTTCCCAATGCCGGGCCGTACTCCTCCAGTTTGTCCACGGCCACACGGACATCCTCCTGCTCCCGTTCACCGAGCTCCAGCCACCAACCCTCGAACTGGTCCGTGTACTCGACCTGCCAGACAAGCGCATTATAACTCTTTGGTTATATTACCACAACCCATCAAACAGCCCCCCGCACCTTGATCGGCTCAACTGCCGTGACGGGGCTTGGCGGCCCCTGGGTACGATCTTCTCCGCTTGCTTGGTCCGCTGGTGCGAGCTTCACGCACAACCGTCGATCTCGTCTTCCGACGCCTGGTACTGTCCTGGGGTATGCCCTCTCCCCCGAGTTCCCTGCACCCGTCCTACTCCGAGCCTTTCGTTCCCTCATCGTCTCTCAAGAGACCGCTACGCCCGGCACCTCGGTCCCCCCGTCACGGCAGCGGTGATAAGCGCCTGCCGGTGCTCGGCGAGGAGTTCAATTTGGCGTTCAAGTTTGTCTAGTACCTCGGAGGTTTGTTTTCTGCGGTGGTTAAGTGATGCCACTACACGCTCCTGAACGTGTAGCGCTGCTGCGGGTACCGGCAGACACCGGATGTCTTCGCCTCGCAATTTCACCATCGATTGAGAACTTCCCCTTGCAAGAGCTGAAATGTTGTGTCGGCTACGTGAAGTTAGCAGCGCGTAAGCTGCGAACTCGGAAGAGATCCGAGTATTGTCGAGCCGGAGACGATAGATAAGGTCTGGGAGCATACGCTGGGGCGATGCGTGGGTGACGGCTGCAACGTCTCCCACGTATGCAGGCGTGTTGGAACGCGTAACCAGCAAGTCACCGACGCGCGGAACTAGAGGCACATCGTCTGGCTGTCGCTCCAACGCCTTATTCTCTTGCGGCTTGTAGAGACCGAATTTCACGGCGCTGAGCTTCAGCACGCCCCACTCCTCGCGCTCGGCGGGTCGCCCGGCCGCCTGCAAGCTGGATCCCTGACCAAGAGCCGTAACAAAGCGCCCCAAGGCAGCTTCGGAAGCTGCGAGGCTAGTCATGCATTGATCTATCTTCATCCGGAATCTAGTTTCGAGCAGGTTAGCCATCTGGCGTTTCTTGGCAATGAGAGCGTCGATGCGGGCGGTCTCGGCGTCGAGGAAGTCGGCGATAGCTTGCTGCTGCGGTTTTGACTCAACAGGAACCAAAAGGTCCAGAAATTCGGCGCCCGTCACAGACGGTACTGGACCAGGATACGAGAGTTTGCCAGCATCCAACGTAGTCATCCAGAAATGAAGGTATCTGCTGTCGTTCCCTCTCGGGACAATCGCAAGCACATTATTGTCGAATACTGACGGACGCGTCGTTATACGACGTGCATTATTAAGTAGCGCTGCACTACTTTTGGAAGCAAGATAGACTGGGAAGGTGCTATGCGAGCTCCCAGTGCAACGGCTTCGTCTGGGGTGATCCAGTTTGTGCATTTCTTGAGGTAACGCTCGTTGCCAGGAAGGTGGAAGTCACTTACTTTGAAGAACGGTACATAACCACTCTTCCTACCCTGGAATGCATGCGGGAAGCCTGTTCCGTTGACTGCGGTGGCTATTCTTCGCAGTTTTACACCGGTCACTCCGTTACCTCGTTGAGCAACTCCTGTATCTCCTTCTCCAGCGTCTTGATTTCGGCGTCTATCTCCTCCAGCGGGCGCGGGGGCTTGTAGACGTAGAAGTGGCGGGTTAGCGGGATCTCATAGCCTATCTTCGTCTTCTCGTAGTCCACCCAGGCGTCGGGGACGTAGGGCAAAACCTCCCGCTCCATGTGCTCCCGGATCGCCTCCCGGTACTCGGGTGACTGCAATCGCGCGGTCGGGTCAGCCTCGTAGGCGAGCGGTAGCCCTTCGGGGAGCGGGACGTTCTCGTGGTCGCGCAGCTCGGGGTCGGGCAGGGGGCTGCCCCTCCTGTCGGTGATGACCGGGGCCTCGGGGTCGCGGACGGCGAGGGCGTCCCAGACCGCCCCTTCCTGGGCGCGGGTGAGGCCGAAGCGGGCGAAGAGGGGGGCGAGCTTGACGGCCAGGGCCTCGCGGTCGGTGCCGGAGAGGCCGGAGTAGTCGGCGAGGGCGGAGACGAGTCCTTCGCGTGCTTCGGCTTCCATCTTCGCGAGCTTGCGTTCGGAGGCGACGGCGGCGAGCGTCTCGTCGGTGACCTCCCAGCGCAGGCGCAGGGGGCGTTCGACGGTTATCCGCAGCGCGCCGAAGGACTCGTTCGGCAGGATCTTGACGCGCTCCCCCTCCTCGAAGTGGCCGTAGAGGCGCACGATCTCCGCGAGCCCTTCGTCGCTTATGCGCTTACGCTTCTCGCCGAGGGACTTGCGCATCTTCTGCCACGAGCCGCGGGCGTCCACAAGCTGGACCTTGCCCCGGCGCTCGGGGGCCTTGCGGTTGGTGACCACCCAGAAGTACGTCGAGATGCCGGTATTGTAGAAGAGCTGGTCGGGGAGCGCGACGACGGCTTCCAGCCAGTCGTTCTCCAGGATCCAGCGCCGTATCTCGGACTCCCCCGAACCCGCCGCCCCGGTAAAGAGCGGCGAGCCGTTGAAGACGATGGCGACGCGCGAGCCGCCCTCTTCCACCGGCTTCATCTTGGAGATCATGTGCTGCAAGAACAGGAACGAGCCGTCGTTGATGCGCGGGAGCCCGGCCCCGAAACGCCCCGCGAACCCGAGCTTCTTCGCCTCCCCCTCGACCTCGTCGCGCACCTTCTTCCACTCGACGCCGAACGGCGGGTTGGCGAGCAGGTAGTCGAAGGAGCGTCCCGCGTGCCCATCCTGAGAGAACGAGTTGCCGTGAACGATGTTTGCCCTGTGCTCGGGCTCCTTGAGGAGCATGTCCGAGCGGCACACGGCGTAGGTCTCGGCGTTCAGTTCCTGGCCGTAGACCTCCAACCGGGCGTCGGGGTTGCGCCCGTTCAAGTACTGCTCGGAGACGGAGAGCATCCCGCCGGTGCCGCACGCCGGGTCGAGCATGGTCTTGACCGTGCCGGGCCTGCTCAGTAGGTCGTCGTCCTCGATAAAGAGGAGGTTCACCATCAACTCGACCACCTCGCGCGGCGTGAAATGCTCGCCGGCGGTCTCGTTGGAGAGCTCGGAGAAGCGCCGGATCAACTCCTCGTAGATGTAGCCCATCTCGGTGTTGGAGACGTTCTTGGGCCCGAGGTCTATGTCCGCGAACCGGCCGAGCACGAGGTAGAGCAGGTTGGACGCGTCGAGGCGCGAGATCTGGGCCTCCAGGTCGAACTTCTCGAAGATGTCCCGCACGTCCTGCGAGAACCCGGCGACGTACTGGCGCAACCCGTCGGCGACGTTCGGCGGGTCGTCGAGCAGCTTCCGCAGGTCCAGCCTGGAGGTATTGTTGAACTGCACGCCGGTGATGCGGTTCAGGACCGGGTCCATCTTCTCCAGCTTGCCCCGCAGCCCTTCGTACCTCTCGAGGACCTGCTCCTTGGTCGGGGCGAGGACCCCGTCGAGGCGGCGGAGCACGGTGAGCGGCAGGATCACCTTCCCGTAATCGGACCGCTTGTAGTCACCCCGCAACAGGTCGGCGACGGACCATATGAAAGCGGCGTGGTTTTTGCCTCACCGGACGCCGGAGAAAGGCCGGCGCCTTGAGGCGTCCGACCGGCGAGATCTTCCTTCACAAACCCTCCAAAGACGATCGCAATGCATGCTCCCCCCGAGCTCCGCATGATAACAGCGGACCGCCCAGGAACGGGTGCCGTCTACCGGTCGGCGTCGAACGGGTTGAGCAGCCGCACGCCGGTTCGGGCGACGTCTACGGTGTTGCGGGTGACGAGGGTCATCCCCCTCACTTTGGCCGTGGCCGCCATCAGTCCATCTACTATTGGGACGGGATCGGGCACGCTCATTCGCCCCCATTCCTCGGCATCTCGGCGTCCAGGGGGAGGATGCGATCGGCGTACCGGCGAGCAACGGTCTCCAGCCAGGTTTCGTAAACGCTGGCTTGCCGAGGGTCGCGTCGTCTCAACCGCTCCGCCCCACGCCGTATCTCCCCGAGCAC
>JADDPR010000078.1 GCA_016781775.1 Rubrobacter sp.
CTAGGCTACACGGCCCCGAACGAGCCCTGAGGTCCATCCCGGGGGACCCCCCAGATCTGCACGGCCCGCCGCCGGGATGCAACTTCCACCCGCGCTGTCCCGCCGCCTTCGCCGACTGCCCCCGCATCGACCCGTCGCTCGAAGAAGTGAAGCCCGACAGGCAGGCAGCCTGCCTACTGCACGAGAGATGAACGAGAACTCAACGGGCAACCCACGACGATCCGGCCCCCCGCTGCTCAAGGTGCGCGGTCTGGAGGTTCGCTTCGGCGCTCGCCGGAGGTCCGGGGCAGTGGAGGCCGTGCGCGGGATCAGCTTCACGGTGGAGGCAGGCGAGACCTTGGGCCTGATCGGGGAGAGCGGATCCGGCAAGACGACCGTAGCACGCGCCGTGGTCGGTCTGGTCCGCCCGTCCGCGGGGAGCGTTAGCCTGGAGGGCACGCAGATTACCGGTCTCCCCGAGCGGGAGTCGCGGCGGGTACGGCGTCGCATGCACCTCATCTTTCAGGACCCATACGACGCCCTGCATCCGGGCATGCGCATCTCCGAGATCGTGGAGGAGCCGATGAGGATTCAGGGGGTCCGGGATCGTATTCGTAGGCACGAGGCGGTATTGGCTGCCCTGGAAGAAGTAGGCCTCACCCCGGCCTCGCGCTTCGCCGGACGTTACCCGCACGAGCTGTCCGGAGGGCAACGCCAACGGGTCGCCATCGCCCGGGCGCTGGTACTCGAGCCGGCGCTGGTGCTGGCCGACGAGCCCACCTCGATGCTCGACGTCTCCTTGCGCGCCGAGATACTGCAGATACTGAAGCGCCACCGGGACAAGCGCGGCGCCGGGTATCTCTTTATCACCCACGACCTCGCGCTGGCCCGCCACTTCTGCGACCGGATCGCGGTGATGTTCAGGGGCAGGATCGTCGAGCTGGGCCCCGCGGAGACCGTCGTCACGGACCCCCGGCATCCTTACACCCGGACGCTCCTGCGAGCCGCAGAGGAGCTCTCACCGCGGCCGACGATCGAAGCGGCTCGTGCGGCGAATCGTTACCACCCCGACCACGCTCGCTACAATGGAGCCGAGGAATCGTGGGCCGAAGACGACGGTGAGCTACGGGAGATCGCGCCGGACCACTACGTCGCCCGGCAGATCGTGCGGCAACCAGCGTCAAGAAACCCCACAACGGACAAGGAGGAGCAGAGTGCAACGTAGAAAGCTGATCTTCTTCGCCGGTCTCGACCCGGCCATCAGCACCCGCCCGGCGTTTATGGCCTACCACTTCGCCACGGTGGCGCAGCGGGCCGGTCTGGAGTCCGAGGTGCGGCTGGCAGGGGATGCGGTGGAGATCCTGAAAGACGACGGCATCCCGGACCCCGGCTACAACAAACGCCTGATCAACTACATGAACGAGGCCGTCGAGAGCGGGCTGTTCGTCTCGGTCTGACCGAAGTGCGTGGACGCCCGTGCGGTGTCCGACGACGATATAAGCCGGTGGGGCGCGGTGCGCCGCAACCTGGCCGACATCCTGACCGAGGTGGCCGAGGGTAGCTCGGAGCTGGTCTACGTCGGGTAGACCGGTTCGAAGCACCACGCCGGCGAATCGGGCCGGCACAAGGGCGGGCTCATCTCCGTCGGTGCTCGACGTGCGGCTTGATGTCGAGTATGGGGGTGCCGTCCAGCATGTCCAGCCCCCGGACGCGGACGGCCCCGCCTTCGACCTCCAGTACCACCAAAACCGACATCCCTATGGGGTTCGGACGTACCGGTGAGCAGGTGCTGAAGAGACCTGTCCGCCTCCCGGTGTGCGGGGGCGTCTGCCGGAGAAACTCCGCGGAGAACTCGGGGCTGCGGTGAAAGTTGAAGATCACCACGATCCTCTCTCCCGCTTCGATGTCCGCAAACCCTTCCACGTACTCGTCGTCGATAGTCAGCGTTCCCTCCACGTTGGAGACGCTCCAGTGACGGGGGAGCTCCTCGGCGTCCGTGCGCACGAAGCCGATGGTCCTCATCTCGATGCTC
>JADDPR010000266.1 GCA_016781775.1 Rubrobacter sp.
GTTGCCCGTAGATCCGGGCGTGCTGTACTCCGGGCCCGCTGAGGAGCCGCCGCGGGCTCCACGCCGGGCCTGCCTCCCGAAAGCATCCTTTGGGTGAGACTCCGGATCGCGGATCAGCCCGGTACCGGAGGGAATGGGTCGGAGGCGGTGGGTTTCGTGCCGTAGGCGCCATCCGCGGCGGCGCCGGCGGCGAGGAGTATGAGGGCGGCGCGTCCGGCGGGGCGGTCGGCGTTGTCCACGGAGGGGATGCCGAGGTCGTCGTACTGCGGGATCTGGCTGCGCCCGTCGCCCGAAGCTTCGGCGCCGACGACGCGGACGTTCGCACCCTCCCAGACCCGGAACATCGCCGTCTCGGCGTCGGCGAGGGCGTTCGAAGCTTCGGGCGGGGGGTTGCCGCCACCCAGGAAGACGACGGCATCGGGTCCAGCGGAGGCAACGTCCCCAGTCGGGGCGTACGGAGCGAGTATGTCGGCGGCCTCCTCGGCATACTGCTCCTCCGGGGTGGACGCCTCGAGGGTCGTGGGCTCCGGGGGTTCGAGTTTGGTAACAGAGGTCAGGGTCGCGCCGGAGAGGGCGAGAGAATCTTGCAGGGCTTCGCCGGTTCCTTCGTCGGCGTAGGGGCCGAGGACGAGGGCGACGCTCGTACCTTCGAGACGGTCGGAGATCACGGCCTCCGAGATCCCCGCGAGCATCGCGTCGTCCTCGGCGGCGCGCTCCTCGAGGGCGGCTATGCGCTCGTCCTTCTCGGCGATGCGCGCCCGTTGCCCCTCGAGGTCGGCCCGTATGTCCGAGACCTGAGCCCGAAGCTGCTCGTCGAGGAGTCCGTTGTCGGCCATCGCTATTCCCAGGAGCACCCCGACGGCGAGGGCGAGGAAGACGGAGATCAGAGAGACGACGTGGTAGCGGAGGTCCGGCAAGCCTCTGGGGTCCCGACGCCCCTAGATGCCCAGGATGAGCCTGAGCTTGAGCGCGAGGAGCCGGAAAATGTCCGCGACCACCTGCGAGCTCGCGGCGACCGCCGAGACGGCGACGAGCCCCGCCGCCACCAACCCCACGAGGTGCGCCACCGAGAGCCGCGTCGGGTACAGCTTCGAGACGCCCTTGGCATCTACGAGCTTCGGCCCCACCCTCAAGCGCGTCAGAAAGGTCGAGGAAGCACCCCTTCGGCCCTTGTCCAGAAACTCCGTCAGGCCGACGTGCGTGCCGACCGCCACTATAAGCTCCGCCTCACACTGCTCGGCGAGCAGGATCGCCACGTCCTCCGAGAGCCCCGGCGCGGGCAAGACCGGCGCCCCCACAATGCCCGCCTCACGGACGCGCGCCAGCCCGGGCGCCTCTCCTCCGGTGTAGCCGTGCACGAGGACGCGATCCGCGGCCCTCAAAGCGCCCGAGGAGACCGAATCCATGTCCCCGAAGACGAGATCCGGACGACGTCCGGTTTCGAGTAGGGCGTCGGCGCCCCCATCGACGGCGATGATGAAAGGCTTCACGTCGCGCAGGTACGAGCCTAGTGTGGCGAGGTCCTCGCGGTAGTCGTAACCGCGCACGACCACGAGGACGTGGCGCCCCCGGATGCGGCGCGAGATCTCGGGGGGCACCTCCAGGGTCGAGAACAGTAGTTCCTTCTCCCGGCGCATAAACTCGACGGTGTTCTGGGCGAAGCTCTCCAGGGCGGCCCCGACGGCCTCCCGGCTCTCCCTCAAACGTCGCTCGGCCCCCTCGAAGTCCAGGTGCTCGCCGCTCGCGAGGAGCACGCCGTCCCTATAAACACCGTCGCCGACCACCTCGATCTCGTCGCCCATGCGGACGCGCTCGAAGACGGCCTCGCCGGTGCCGTCGACGATGTGAACCCCGGCGCGCGCCAGGATCACGGGCCCCAGGTTAGGGTAGGAGCCGGTCGTCGAGCGCCTCGCGTTTACCACGGCCCCGACCCCGCTCTCCACCAGGGTTTCGGCCGTCACCCGGTCGAGGTTCTCGTGGTCTATGATCGGGATCGAAGAAGGATCGAGGCGAGGCACGATCTCCTTGGTCTTGCGCCCGAGAACCGCGCGTCCAAGGAGACGGAACTCCTCGCCCCGGGTCCCCCGCACGATACGCGAGAGGCGCGTCACCGGCCCCCGTCTCCGCCCGCAACCCCCACCAGAAGCTCCCGGGCGTGCGCCAGGGAGGCCTCGTCCACCCGGCCGGAGAGCATCCGGGCGAGCTCGCGGCGGCGCTCCTCGTCCTCGACCTTGCGGATGCGGGTCGTCGTCCGCCCCCCCGCCTCCGCCTTCTGCACCACCACATGCGAGGACGCCTCGGAGGCGATCTGGGGCAGGTGCGTGATGGTGAGCACCTGGTTGCGCCCCCCGAGTTCTCGGAGCTTGTGGCCCACCGCCGTCGCCGTCTCGCCGCCGATCCCCGCGTCCACCTCGTCGAAGACGTAAGTAGCCCCGGGCTCGACCCGCCCCTGGGCGAGCCGTATGGCGAGCATGACCCGGCTCAGCTCGCCCCCCGACGCGTACTTCCTTACCGGCAGCTCCGGCTCACCGGGGTTCGGGCGGATCACGAACTCCACCCGCTCCTTCCCCCCCGGCCCGAACGCTACCGGCACAAGCTCCGCCCGGAACGTCGTCTTCCCCAGGTTGAGGTCCCCGAGGTTCTCCTGGACTTTGTCCGAGAGTTCCCCGGCGGCACGCGCCCTCCCGGCGGAGAGAACCTCGGCGAGCCTCCCCAACTCGGCCTCGCCGCGGGAGATCCGGTCCTCCAGCTCCGCGGTCTCCTCCTCGAAGTTTTCCAGGCGCTGGAGGCGCGCGCGGGCCTCGGCGAGGTACGCCTCCACGTCGGGGCCGTACTTGCGCTCCAGGGCCCGCAAGACCTGCAGCCGGTCCTCGACGGCCTCCAGCCGGTTCGGGTCGGCCTCCAGGTTGTTCAGGTAGGAGGCGAGCTCGTAGGAGACGTCCTCGAGCTCCGCCGAGAGCCCCGCGATGCGCTCCTGAAGCCCATGCAGATCCTCGTCGTAGCGCGCGGCCCGCTCCAGCTCGGCCCCGGCGCGCGCCACGGCGTCCGCGGCGCCCCCCTCCTCCCCGGAGAGCGCCCCGTTCGCGGCCGAGGCAGCGGCGAGCAGGTCCGTCACGTTCCTCAAGCGGTCCCGCTCGCGCGTCAGCTCCGCGACCTCCGCCTCGCCGCCGTGCCCCGCCTCCTCCAGCTCCGCGACCTGGTAGCGGAGGAACTCGACCTCCCGCACACGAGCCTCGGAGTTGCTCCTCAGCTCCGCGAGCTCCCTCCGGTCCCCCTCGACCGAGCCCCACAACCCGGCCAACTCGGCCTTCGCACCGAGCGCGGCCTCATCAAGGAAATCGTCGAGGATGCCCACCTGCACGGCGGGCTCGACGAGCCGTGCCTGATCCCGCTGCCCGTGGTACGAGACGAGGCGCTCGCCCAGGGAGGCGAGCGCCTTCACCGGCACGGAGACGCCGCCGACAAAGCACCGCGAGCGTCCCTCACGCGTGAGCGTACGCCTGAGGACGAGCCCGTCGTCGGCCTCTATCTCCTCCGCGAGATCTCCCAAAGACTCCCAGAGCATCTTCTCGGCCACCCCGTCGGGAAGCAAGAATGTGCCCTCGATCGTGGCCCTCTCGGCCCCGGCCCGGACGGCCTCCGCGCGGGCACGGCCTCCGAGGAGCATCTGCAGGGAGGTGGCGAGCAGGGTCTTCCCCGCGCCCGTCTCGCCGGTTATGGCGTTCAGGCCGGGGGCGAGCTCGAGGGTGGCCTCCTCGATCAGGGCCACGTTTTGAACCGAGATCTCCGCGAGCACCTGGGGGTATCCTCCTTACAAGAACGTCCTCCGAACGGCACGCCACCACGTCCACTCGTCGGTCCTGCCTATTCTAACCCTTTCCCGCGAGAGGCTGAGCCTCACGCACCCGCCTTCCGGCACCTCCACGGGGTCGCCGCCGTCCACCGAGACGAGCGAGGGCCGCTCCGTCACCGTAAGCTCGACCACCTGGTCCTCGCCCAGGACCAGCGGGCGGCTTATAAGGGAATGGGGTGCGATGGGCACCATGACGTAGCAAGGCACATCCCCCGAGATGAGCGGCCCCCCGGCCGAGAGCGCGTACGCCGTCGAGCCCAGAGGCGTCGCCGCGACGAGGCCGTCGCACTGGTAGGAGACGAGGTCCTCCCCGGCGACCGAGACGTCGACCGAGGCGATCTGGTGGGGCAGCTTCTTTAAAAGGACGGCGTCGTTGACGGCCAGGCGCGACTCGTCCTCCCCGGAGATGCGCGTCTCGAGCATCCGGTACTCCTGCACGTGCAACCCGCCGTCCAGGATCTTCTCGACCCCCGACTCGATCTCCTCCGGCCGCATCCCGCTCATGAACCCGACCCGCCCGAGGTTCACCCCGACGAGGACCCGCCCCGGATACATCTTCGACGCCTTGAGCATCGTCCCGTCCCCGCCGAGCACGAAGACGAGGTCCAGATCCTCCACGCTCCCGTTCCCGCCGAGCCTCCCCGTCGGCCCGCTGAAACGCTCCACCTCGACCCCCCGGGCGTCCAAAACCTCGGCGAGCCTCTCGGAGTACCCCTCGCTCACCCTGGGGTTCGCCACCACCCCGACGCGCCGAACCTTCAAGCCTCCTCCACCACCGCGAATATCTCTTCCTCCGTCAAAGTAGCCCTGGACCCCCTGCGCAGGTGCATAGGGTACTCCCGATTGCCGGATTTGCGCCCCGCGACGGGCGACCGCGCGATCCCAACGGCACCGAAGCCAAGAGCCGAAAAAGCCTCCGCCACGCTCCGCACCGCCGCCGCCCTCGCCGCCGATTCGCGCACGAGCCCACCGCGCGAGACGTGCTCGGGGCCGGCCTCAAACTGCGGCTTCACGAGCAAGACGGCCTCCCCTATGGACAGCGTCGTTCGAAGGACGTTCTCTAAAGCGACGACGAGCGAGATAAACGAGAGGTCCGCGACGAGCAGGTCGGGCTCGAACGGCAGGTCCTCGCCGGAGAGGTGGCGCACGTTCGTCCGCTCCATGACCGTGACGCGCTCGTCGTTCCGGAGCCGCCAGTCAAACTGGCCGTAGCCGACGTCGACGGAGAGGACGCGAGCCGCCCCCCTCCGGAGCAGCACGTCCGTGAAACCGCCCGTGGAGGCCCCGGCGTCGAGGCAGTCGCGTCCTTGCACGGAGAGGCCGAAGGCGTCGAGGGCGTGATCCAGCTTCTCCCCCGCCCGCGACACGAACCGGCTGCCGCCCTCCACGCTGAGCTCCACGTCCGCCGAAACCTTCTGCCCCGCCTTGCCCACCACCTCCCCGCCGACCCTGACCATCCCGGCGAGGACGAGGGCCTGGGCGCGCGTCCGGCTCTCGACGAGCCCCCTCTCGACGAGCAGGGCGTCGAGCCGGAGGAGCGGGGTACCGCGCGTCGCGCTAATGGCCCCGGTGCCGGACGAAGAGGGCGAGTTCGCGGAGCCCGGAGGTATCACCGTCGAGGGTCGAGAGGGAGGCGAGCGCCCGGCCCACGGACTCGTCCGCCTCGCGCCTCGCCCCGTCGAGTCCGTAGACGCCGACGAAGGTAGCCTTGCCCTGCTCGGCGTCGCTCCCGGCGCTCTTGCCGAGCACCTCGCGCGTCGAGGTGGCGTTGAGGACGTCGTCCACGATCTGAAAGCAAAGGCCGAGCTCCAGGGCATAATCCGAGACCGCCCTCTGCCCCGCCTCGTCCGCGCCGGCCAGGATCGCGCCTATCCTCGCGCTGGACTTGATGAGGGCGCCGGTCTTGTACGTGTGGATGAGGCGTAGAGCCTCCGGGTCGGCCTTCTCCCCCACCCCGGTAAGGTTCATGTCGACGACCTGCCCGCCGACCATACCGTTCACCCCGGTGGACCCCGCAAGCTCCCGCACCACCTCGAGGATCTGCTCGCACGTCCCCTTCTGGTGGATGGTGATCAGCGTCAGCGCCTCGCCGAAGAAGGCGTCGCCGGCGAGGATCGCCATCGCCTCGCCGTACTTCTTGTGGGCGGTCGGCCTGCCCCGCCGAAAGTCGTCGTCGTCCATCGCCGGCAGGTCGTCGTGGATCAGGGAGTACGTGTGTATAAGCTCGATCGCCGCGCCACTCGGCAGCGTGATGGACGGCTCCGCACCGAAGACTCGGGCTACCTCCATGCACAGCGTCGGACGCACCCTCTTCCCCCCGCCGAGCATCGAGTAGCGCATCGCCTCGACGAGCCTTTGCAGGAGTGGCTCGTCGGAGAAGTGCAGGGTTTCGAGGTAGCGCTCGAAGGCTACGCGGTGCCCCTCCCAGGGCGAGTTCCCCACGGAGGGGGAGTCCGGAGTCCGGCCCTCATCCAAAGCCGGCCCGCCGCTCCTCGTGTTCCTCGCCGCCCTCCGCACCATCCTTCTCCGGCTCGCGCGGCCTGGCGCCCCGCAGAACGCCGCCGACGAATTGGGGGGCCTCCTCGCTTGAGAAACCCTTCGCGAGCTCCATCCCCTCGTTGATGGCGACCTCCGGCGGCACGTCCTCGACGTTCAGCATCTCGTAGAGGGCGAGGCGCAGGATGTTCCGGTCGATCGCGCTCATCCGCTCCACCGTCCAGCCGACGGCGGCCTCCCCGATGCGGGCATCGAGCTCTTCTTTGTGCTCCTCGACCCCCCGCACGAGCCTGGCCATGTAGAGGTCCACCTCCTCGCCCCGGTAGGAGCGCCACCTGTTCAGGACGTCCTCGACGGGACGGCCGGTGAGGTCGCCCTGGTAGAGCGTGATAAAAGCGTTCTTTCGCGCCGTACGTCGGCTGCTCAAGCCTTTTTTCTCCCCCTAGACCCTCGTCAGATACTCTTTGGTGCGCGTGTCCACCCGCACCCTATCGCCGATGTTCACGAAGAGGGGCACCTGCACCACGAGCCCAGTCTCGAGCGTCGCGGGCTTCGAGCCCCCGGTCGCCGTATCCCCCTTGAGGCCGGGGTCCGTCTCCGTCACCTCGAGGTCCACGTGGGCCGGAGGTTCGACGCCGATAACCTCACCGTCCGCGCTCAGAACCTTGGCCTCGCCGTTCGGAACGATAAAGCCCGCGGTCTCGCCGAGAACGTCGGACGGGACCGCGACCTGCTCGAAGGTATCCGAGTCCATGAAGTTGTACAGGTCCCCGTCCGCGTAGAGGAACGTCATGGGCCGCGTCTCGGTCCTCACGGGCTCGAACTTCTCCCCTGCCCGGAAGGTCTTCTCGATCACGGCCCCCGTGTCGATGTTCCGAAGGCGCGTCCTCACGAACGCCCCGCCCTTCCCGGGCTTGACGTGCTGAAAGTACAAGATCGTGAAGCGCTTGCCGTCCGAGCGGAAGGCCGCACCGTTTTTAAACTGGCTCGTCGAAATCATGAAATCAACTACTCCCGATACCGCTACCCTACTCCAAAAACGCCGCGATATTATCGCACAAATCCTCCCGCCCTCCCGACGAGCGCGAGGACACCCGAACGCCCGAACGCCCGAGCCGAAAGCTCCGCCCAAAGCACCGCGATACACGGTCTTGGACCCCATCCAAGCCGTCACGCCCCCCGCCAGGTGAAGCTCGGTCGCGGGCCTGTCCCGCCGACGAAGTACCGGCGAACGGCTCTAGCCGCGCCGTTGCTCCAGCACGTAACGCGTAGCCGCGACGTAGCCCCACTCCCTCATGCCGGCGACTACCGCGTCCACCGCGGGCGAGACGACCGAGTGGCGCCGCCAGGACTCCCTGGCGTGGACGTTGGAGAGGTGAACCTCGACCTTCGGTACGGCCACCGCCTCCAGCGCGTCGTGGAGGGCGTAGGCATAGTGGGTCCACGCGCCGGGGTTGATCAGGAGCCCGTCCGCATTGGCGGCCTCCCGGATAAAACCGACCATTTCTCCCTCGTGGTCCGTCTGCCTGAACTGGAAGTTCACCGCCGGAAACTCCCCCCCAAGAAGGCTCTCGATGTCGTCGAGGGTGAGAGTTCCGTAAACCGCCGGACGCCGCTTGCCGAGGGTGCCGAGGTTGACACCGTTGAGGACGTGGACGGTGGCGTTGGGGCTAGGGTCCAAGGACAGAGCCTATCGCCGAGCGTGCTTCGTCCGCGGTCACGGGGACGCCGTGTACGGGCCGCCCGATGTCTTCGAGCAGGACGAAGCGGTATCGTCCCTCCCCGTCGGAGCTCCGGCGCTTTTTGTCCCGGCCCATCGCACCGAGGACGGCCTCGACGTCGGCGGAGGGGACGGTCAGCGGGAGGCCGGCGGCGCGGAGGAGGTCCTCGTGCGTCTCGACGAGGTCGGGACCGAGCTTGGATTGCGAGAGGCGGGCGGCGGCGAGCATGCCGACGGCCACGGCCTCCCCGTGCGGGAGGTCGTAGCCCGCAGCGGCTTCGAGGCCGTGCGCGATCGTGTGGCCGTAGTTCAGGACGGCGCGGAGGCCGGCCTCCCTCTCGTCCTCCGTGACGACGGCGGCCTTGTAGCGGACGGAGTCCAGGATCAGGGCTTGCAGGGCTTCGGCGTCGCGTCCCCTGGCCGCGCCGAGGTGCTCGCCCAGGTCGTCGTAGAAGGAGCCGCCCGAGAGGATGCCCATCTTCACCACCTCGGCGAGGCCCTGGGAGAGCTCGCGGTCCGGGAGCGTTTGGAGCCAGTCGAGGTTCGCGGCGACGAGGCGGGGCTGTAGGAAGGCCCCGACGAGGTTCTTCCCCTCCGGCAGGTCGAGCCCGACCTTGCCGCCCACGGAGCTGTCCACCATCGCCAGGAGCGAGGTCGGAAGCTGGACGAGGTTTATCCCCCGCATGTAGCTGCTCGCCACAAAGCCGCCGAGGTCCCCCACCACGCCGCCCCCGAGGGCGAAGAGCGTGCCGTCGCGCGGAAGACCGGCCGCGGCGAGGCGGCGCAGGACGGTCTCGTAGACGGCGAGGCTCTTCGAGGCCTCGCCCGCCGGGACCGTTACGACCGCCGGGATCTCCCACCCGGCGTCCGCGAGGGCGGCGGAGACGGCGTCGGCGTGCAGGGGCCCGACGGACGAGTCGGTGAGGATGGCCCCGGCACCGGGCCGCAGCGCATGGGAGACGGCGGAGGCGAGGTCGAGGGCGGGTTCGACGCGAACCTCGTAGGGCGCTGCGGAGCCCGTATCGACCGTAACGCTTCCCGCGAGCACCGTTACGCCGCCTCCGTCTTGAGCCACTCGACGATCTCGTCGGCGACGCGGCGCGGAGGGCGTCCGCCGGGCTCGAGGTGCAGGGAGGCGACCTCGAGGTAGTAAGGGAGCCGCTCGGCGTAGCGGCGGGAGAAGTCCTCGAAGCTCGCGCCCCTCAAGGGCCGGCCCGAGCCGCGGGTCCTGCGGTACAGGACGTCGGCGTCCTCCCACAAAAAGACCGTCGGGACTTGCCGCAGGAGGGCGCGGTTGCGCGGGTCGATCACGACGCCGCCGCCGCACGAGACGACCCTCTCCCGGGGGCCGTCCAGGGCCTCGATGAGTTCCCGTCGCTCCAGCTCGCGGAAGCGGGGTTCGCCGGAGGAGGCGAAGATCTCGGGGATGGAGAGCCCCGCCCTCTCGGCGATGGCCGCGTCGAGGTCTAGAAGCTGCCAACCGAGTTGCCCCGCGAGGGCGCGCCCGACCGTGGTCTTACCGCTGCCCATGTAGCCTACCAAGGCGAGCGGTCCCCGCATCGGGCTATTCGCCGTTCCCGGCGCTCTTGGCGCGTACCTCGTCGCGCAGGCGACCGGTGTAGGACTCGTAGGCGGCGCGCAGGTCGGTCATGTTGTCCCCGCCGAACTTCTCCAGCAGGGCGTCGGCCAGCACGATCGCGACCATCGACTCCCCGACCACGGCGGCGGCCATCACGGCGCACGAATCGGCCCTCTCTTTAAAGGCTCGGGCGGGCTCGTAGGTCGAGAGGTCGACCGTCCGAAGCGCCTTGGCGATCGTCGAGATCGGCTTCATGGCGGCAGAGACGACGACGGGCTCGCCGTTCGTCATGCCGCCCTCGAAGCCGCCGGCGCGGTTGGAGGAGCGGACCAGCTCGCCGTTCTCCAGCAGGATCTCGTCCTGCACCTCGCTGCTTCTGCGGCTCGCCACCCCGAAGCCCATCCCCACCTCCACGCCCTTCATCGCGTTGATGGACATGATCGCGTGCGCGAGCCTGGCGTCGAGCTTGTCGCGCCAGTCCACGTAGGAGCCGAGCCCCGGCGGCAGGCCTTCGGCGACGACGACGAACTCCCCGCCCAGGGCGTCGCGGGCGTAGCGGGCCGCGTCGATCTCGGCCTTCATCTTCTCGGTAACCTCGGGGTCCGGGCAGCGCACCTCCGACTCGTCGGCCTTCTCGGCCTGAAGGGCCGCCGCCTCCTTGTCCATCGCGACCTCGCCGATCCGGTAGACCGCGCTGTTGATTCTGACGCCGAACTCGGCGAGGAGCTTGCGCGCGATGCCGCCGGCGGCGACGCGGGCGGTCGTCTCCCGGGCGCTGGAGCGCTCCAGGACGTTCCTCAGGTCGTCGAAATGGTACTTCTGCATCCCCGGGAGGTCGGCGTGGCCGGGCCTGGGGAGCGTGATCTTCTTGGGCTCCTTCTCGGGCGGCTCTGGGCTCATCCGGTCCACCCAGTTGGAGTAGTCCTTGTTCCTCACGAGCATGGCGATCGGGGAGCCTAAAGTGTACCCGTGACGCACCCCGCCGAGAAACTCGACCTCGTCCTTCTCTATCTTCTGCCGGCCCCCGCGGCCGTAACCCTTCTGCCTACGCGCGAGGTCCCGGTTGACGTCTGCCGCCACGAGGCCCAAACCAGCCGGGACCCCATGCACCAACGCGACCTCGCCAGGTCCATGCGACTCCCCTGCCGTGGAAAAATCGAACCTCATCTACCCCGCACCTTCCCTCTCTGAAAGAAGCTCTCGAACAAGGCGGCCGGCATGTTCCCTGGCCGCCCGGCTAATATAAACTAGCAGCCCCCGCCCGAACACCCCCACGCGCGCGACGACGCCGCAGCCCACATGGCCATCCCCCGAACGGGGAGCCCCTTACCGGCCCAGTCCACCGCCGCTATCGAAGAGGTTCCCGTTGCCGTCCCCGTCGCCGTACTGGCCGGAGCCACCGCCACCGGAGCCGCCGTTCCCGGAGCCACCACCGTTACCGCGATTCCCACCGGAGCCGCTGCCCGAGCCGTTACCGGAGCCGCTGCCGTCGTCAAAGTCGGAATCGCCGGGCGAGGTTTGATCCAGGGAGTCGTCCCCGCCGTCCGCGTACTGATCGCCGCCGGATCCAGCATCGGAGCCCGACCCGGCATCGCCCGAGCCATCCTCGGTCTCCGATCCGCCACCGTCGGAGCCATCCGAGCCCGTCCCGCTCCCCGCATCGTCGTCGCCGGCATCCGCGTCCGTGTCGCCCCCTGCGGCGTCGCCCCCGCCCGCGTCCGCCGGGGGGAAGAGCTCCCGGAACGGGTCCTTGCTCTCGTAGATGTCTATGGACTCGTTGTCGCGGTTCTCCACGCTGGGCGCGGGGGTCTCGGAGGGGCCGCCTTCCTCCTCCGGTGCCTGGGCGACGGACGGCTGCGCGGCCTGGCGGGCGACGCGCTCCTCCTCGCCCGGATCTCCGATGATGATGCCCGCGAGGAGCCAGGCGAAGATGATGAGCGCCAGCGCCGCGAGGACCGGCGCCAGCACCTTGTTGTCGCGAAGCAGCCCGTCGCGGAGCCCGCCGAGCGCCTCGACGATGCGGGTGCCAAGGCCGCGGCGCTCCGGCTCCATAAGCTGGAGTCGGCGTACCATCCCTACGTCCCCCCGGCGGCGGTGGTGCCCTGCGCCGCCGTCGTGCCGCCGGTCGGTCCTCCGGGGGCCGCGGGTGCCGCGGGGCTCGTCGAGCCGCTCGCGGGCTGGACGTACGTCTCGGCCTGGATCTCGACCGTCAGAACCTCCTCCGTCCCCGCCACCGTGGTGCTGCCCCCCTCCTCCTGGAGTTCTTCCCAGGTAGTCTCGTTGACCGTCACCAGACGGCTCAGGTTCTTGAGCCGGAAAAAGAAGTCCTGCATCTCCAGGTACGTCCCTTCAAAGGACATTGTAAGCGGTATGCGCGAAAAGTCACCATCTGCCGGGGCCGGCGCGGTCGCTCCCCCTGCCGTGGCCCCACCTGCCGTGGCCCCCGGGTCTCCGGGGGTGATAACGAGCTGGGTCGCGCCGGCGTCCTCGGCGATCTGCTCGATCTGGACGAGGAGGGTCGGGATCTCCTCCTGCTCGGGGAGGCGCTTTGAGTACTCGAGGATGTTCCGCTCGATCTCCGGGGCGTTACGCCGGACGTTCTCCAGCTCGGCAACGCTCTGCTCGAGCTGGGCCCGTTGCTGCTCCCTCTGGGTCCGCTCGTCGTAGGCGGCGAGGTAGCGCTGGCGCAGCGGGCTGAAGAGCAGGAAGTAGTAGCCGACCGCGAGGAGAAGCAGGAGCAGGATCCCGAGTATCAGGATGTTCCGGTCGTTACGGTCCATACTGGTACTCCACCTCCGAGAAGTTGTCGCCGGCCCGGCTCGCCTGCTGGTCCTGGAGCGGCGCCCCCGTATCGTCCTCGCCCTCGTCCGGCTGGCCGTCCTCGAGGCGCACCTCGTTGCCGTCGTCCCCGACGCGGGTGACGAGCTCGGCGGAGACCTCGAAGGTGATCGCCTCGCTCGCGAAGGTCTCCCGGTCGAGCTCGGCGGTGGTGAGCCGGGCGTTCGCGAGGAAGCGCAGGTTGTTCATCCTCACCATGAAGTCCGAGACGTTCTGGTACTCGGGCTCCGCGATACCGGTGAACGTGATGGTCCCCGGCGGCTCCAGGTTCTGCACGGTCGGCGGCTCGACCGGCGGGGTCTGGATGTTGACCGGGGTCGCCTGCCCCACGAAGCTGTCCAGCGCCGTGGCATCCGGGATCACGAACGCGAGCTGGCGCAAGAACTCGTCCCACGGGAAGCGCGTGCGGAAGATGCCGTCCGCGATGGGCTTCTTCGCGTCCAGCCGCGCCTGCAGGTCCGCGTAGGGCTCTAGCTCCTGAATGCGTGCCTGCTGTCGGGCGATGTCCCCGTCCACGGCGGCGATCCGCTCCTCCTCGTTCCCCAGCCGGATAAAGTAGAGGAGGTACAGCCCGATCATCAGCATCACCAGAATCGCCCCGGCGATGAGCAGGGCACCGATGATGCCGCCCCTCGACGCCGACGGTAAACTCGGCCGGCGGCCTCGCCGCTCGTCGGGCGGCAGAAGGTTTACACGCCTCACGGCGTGACCTCATGCAACCCTCTGATCACGCCTCCTCCAGGGCGAGCCCCAGGGAGACCGCGAGCACGGGCTCCATCACCCGGAGCTGCTCGTCGGGCACGTTCGACTTGTTCGCCGCGAGCTTCTGAAGGGGCGTGCCGCGACGCGTCGGGATGCCCAGCAGCTCCCCGAGGTAGGCGTCGAGCCCGTTCACCAGGGCCCCCTCGCCCGAGACGAAAACCTGCGCCACCTCCCGAGAGCCGGGCTGCGAGTAGTGGTACTCGATCGAGCGCTGCACGTCCTCCGCGAGCGCCTGGATCGCGTCCTCCAGCCCCCGCCTCACGTCGTACATCAGCGCCGGGTCGAAATCAGCCTCTGCCTCCGGGTCCGCGCCCTCGTCGTCGACGGTCTGGGACCCGATCCTCACCCTCGGGTTCATAAGCTGGCGCTCGGCCTCCTCCTCGGGGACGTCGGCAACCTCGGAGACGACCTGGGCCAGGTAGCCCGAGCCACCCGGGATGAAGCGCGTCAGCGTCGGGGCGCCACCCTGTGCGATGAGAAGGTTCGTTATCTCCGTCGCCACGTCGAGAAGCAGGATCGCCCCCTCGTCGTCGAAGAGGGCGTTCGGCAGCGTCGAGCGGACGAGGGAGAGCGCCTTCACGTCTATCCCCTGGGGCCGCAAGCCCGCTGCCCGCACCACCGAGGCGAAGCGCCCGACCATCTCCTTCTGCGCCGCGACGATAAGGATCCGGTCGAGGTCCGAACCCTCCCCAGCCGGCCCGAGCACCACGTAATCGAGGATGGCCTCGTCGATCGGCATCGGGATGTGGTCCTGGGCCTCGAAGCTTATGGCCCCCTTGAGATCGTTTGGGTTCATCCTCGGAAAATCCAGGAGACGAACGACGACCTTCTGGTTCGCTACCCCAAGGTAGGCGTTCTTCCCCTTGAACGAGTGCGATCCCCAGAACTCCTTGAGCTCGCTGGCGAGCAGATCGTGGTCGGCGACCTCTCCATCGGCCACGGCCCCCGCGGGGAGCTTGCGGTAACCGACGTGCTGGAGCGTGTAAGCACCGCCGGATTGGGAGACCTGCACCGCTTTGATCGCCCCGCGGTCTATGTCCAGCCCCACGGCCTGCGCCCTGAAACGCCCCATCCCCCTACACCTCCCCGCTCACGGCCAGAAAGAGCTCGGTGTAAGAGCCCCAGATCTGCGGCCCGAGAAACGACACCACAACCCCCGCGATGGCGAGGAACACCCCGAAAGGCAGCGCGGTCCTACGCTGCATCCTCCCCGTCGCCATAAGGACCCCCGCCGTGATCGCGCCCAACAGCGCTCCGAGAAAGACGGCCAGGAGGGCATAGAGCCCGAGAAAAGCCCCGAGCATCCCCCCATCTTCACGTCGCCCATCCCCATCCCGCCGGGCCGGGCGATCGCGAGCGCGAACAAAGCCCCCGCCACGCCGATCGTTGATAGAAGGTAGACCCACCAGCGCGAAGGCTCTAGCGCCACCGACAGGACGAGTCCGACGACCGTCGCCGGGAACACGATCGCGTTCGGCAGCAGCCTGTACTGGAGGTCCGTCCCCCCGAGCGCAACGAGCACCCCTATAAGGACGATCGCCGACACAAGCTCCAGCGAGAGCCCGTATCGGTAAGCCGCGATCCCGAACAAAAGCCCCGTAAGCCCCTCGACGAGGGGGTACCGCGGCGAGATGCGCACCCCACAATCACGGCACCTCCCCCGGAGCAGAAGGTACGAGAGCAGCGGCACGTTGTCGAAGCTCTTTATGGGGGCCTCGCAATTCGGGCATCGCGAGCTCGGCCATACGATGGACTGGCGAAGTGGAACCCTGTGGATCACGACGTTCAGGAAGCTCCCGACCGCGAGCCCGAAGAGCACCGCGACGACGACGATCACGCCTCACCCTCCACCGACCCCAGCGGCGCGACCCGGACGTCCTCCTCGACGACCGCCCTTCGCCCCACGCTCGCGTTCTGCCCGATTACCGCCCGAACCCCAACCCGGGCCGCCGACCCGACCACGGACCCGGCCGCGAGCCACGTCCCGGCCCCGACCACCGCATCTCGATCTACCACGGACCTCGGCCCCACGTAACAATGGCTCCCGACCGCCGCGTCGGGGTGCAAGACGGCGCCCGCCGCCACGACCGTACCATCCCCGACCATCGCCTCGGACGACACGTACGCCATCGGATGAATCGCCGTGAAGAAGCTCGCCCCCAGCGCCCGCACCGAGTTCGCGATCCTCAACCGCGCCGCGTTGTCGGTCACGGCCACGATGACGTGTACCTCCTCGACGGAAAGCATGCTCTTCAACATGCTCACGTCCCCGAGCACCGGAAAGCCCCTGACCTGACCCGGAAGCGCAGCGTGAGCGTCGTCGTAGAAGCCGATCACCAGCGACCCAAACCCCGACGCTATCATCACATCCAGGGCCAGACGCCCATAACCGCCCGCCCCAACAATAGCAACCCTTACAGCGTCGTCGAGGTCAATTTCTTCTACCTGTACTTGGGGCTGAGGTATGCCAGTTCTTGCTCCGGGCTCGGTTATCTCGCTCTCCTCTCATACATGCTTGGGCGCCCCATGAGCGGCATTCTAGCATCATGGCATACGACTCGCGCCTATCTCTACATGGTGAGTGCACCCGAGAAGCCACCCACTACAGGTAGTGCCCCGTCAGGACGAAAACGAGCCCTCCAGCCGCCTCCCACGCAGAAAATCGGGGGCCGAAAGCACCTTCGAGCCCGGCGCCTGTAGCTCGAGAACCTCCAATACCCCTTCGCCGCAAGAGACCAGAATACGAGCTTTTGCAGGTAAAACTACTCCTGAAACCGCTTCACTCGTACTTTCTTCGAAGATCCTGGCGCGGAGTACCTTTATGGGGCCGGACCAATCCGGATGCTCGGTGCGCGCTCCTATATGTGGTGTAAGAGCGCGGACCTGATCGTGCACTTTCTCGACCGGCTCGCTCCACTTTATGACCCTCTCCTTATCCCCTAGTTTAGGTGCGTAGGTGGCTCGACCATTGTCCTGTTCGCTGAGGGTTAGCGAGTTTTTAGCGAGATTAGACATACCCTTGACTACAGCGTTAGCGCCAAGCTCTGCGAGCGCGGCGGTCAGCTCGCCCCCGGTCATCTCCGGGGGAATGGGGGTCCGTAGTTGAAGGGCGAAAGGGCCGGTATCGAGGCCCTCGTCCATGCGCATGAGAGAGACGCCGGTCTCCTTCTCCCCCGCCATGATGGCCCGCTCGATGGGGGCGGCGCCGCGGTAGCGAGGGAGGAGGGAGGCGTGTACGTTCCATGCGCCCAGAGGGGCGGCATGGAGGGTGTCGGCGCGAAGTATCTGACCGTAGGCCGCGACCACGAGGGCGTCGTGGTCCGAGATCTCGCCGGCAACCTCGCTTATGCGGGCGGGTTGCCTCAGGGGGAGGCCCGCCTCGGTGGCGAGCTCCGCGACGGGGCTGCGGGTGACCTTGCGGCCACGCCCGCGGGGGCGGTCGGGCTGGGAGATCACCAGCCCGACCTCGTGCTCGGAGTCCAGGAGGCCGCGGAGGATCGTCGCGGCGAAGCCTGGGGTACCGGCGAACGCTAGCTTCATGCGGGCGGTACCGTGGCGCCGCTAGCCGCGGGCGAGCTGGCGCTCGCGCATCTCGCGCAGGGCCTGCTTGCGGGACTCGCGGTCGGTGCGATCCAGGATGAGTACGCCGTCTAGGTGGTCGATCTCGTGCTGGAAGATGCGCGCGAGGAGGCCCTGCGCTTCCACCCGCAAGGGCTCGCCGGACGGGGTCTGCCCCGTGACGGTGACCGCCGTCGGCCTCTCGACCTCGACCCTCGTCCCGGGCAGAGAGAGGCAGCCCTCCACTTCCTTCTCGGACTCCTCGGAGCGCTCCTCTATCTTCGGGTTGACGATGGCGAACTCCACGCTCTCGCCGCCCTCTTCCTCGTAGGCCGCGACCAAAATGCGCTTGAGGCGCCCTATCTGGTTCGCCGCGAGCCCGACGCCGTCGTTCTCGCGCATGATCTTCAGCATCTCTTCGGCGAGCTTCTGCAGGGACTCGTCGAACTCCTTGACCGGGGTCGCCCTCGACTTCAGCACGGGGTCGCCGAACGTCCTGATCTCATGTGCCATGGTCAAACCTCCTCGGGGTCCATCTCGATCCGCGCCCGGAGCTTGCCGCCCGTGCCGGCCGCCGCCCTGGCCACGACCGCCGCCGCCGAAGCGACGTCGGCGCGGGCGTGGCCCCTCAAGAGAAGCCGCCACACGGTACGCCCTCCGTCGGGCCCGGACGCCAAAAGCGGCATGGGGTCCGTCATCGTAACCCCCGGCCCGATCGCCGGCCGCAGCTTTGATTCTACCGCACGCCGCACCTCCCCCTCGGGCCCGGACAGCGAGACCTCCGCGACGTGACCGTACGGCGGGTAGCCCAAGGACCGCCTCCCCGGTAGCTCCGCGGCGGCGAAGGAATCGTAGTCGCCGCGGAGCGCCGCGAGCAAGGCCGGATGCTCCGGCGAGCGCGTCTGCGCGAGGATCCTCTCCCGGCTGGCCTCCGCCGCCCGGTACAGCACCTTGAACCCCTTCTCGATCGAGAACGTTCCGGAGACGAACGCGTCCGCGTCCGGTACGGCGACCATGTCCCACCCCTCGCACAGGACCATCCGGGGCGCACCGACCACGATCCTCGCCCCCCCACCAGCCCGATCCTCGGCCGAGACCAGTCCGACCTCGACCCCGAGCGCCTCGGCGAGGGCGTCCCTCACCCCTTCCGCGGCGAGCCCTACGGCCCTGAGACGATTCGAACCGCACGCCGGACAAGAATCGGGGGCCTTCTCCCGCCGCCCGCACCCACCACAAACCAGGGCACCGTTGCGCACGCCGTTCGTCGAGGCCTTGCCCTGAAGGGCGAGGGAACGCTCGCAGGAGGCGCAGCAGACGACGTGCCCGCAGCGTCCGCAGGAGACGCTCGTCGCGCGACCGAGCCGGTTGACCGGGACGCCGACCCGCCCTCCGGAGCGGACGGTCTCGCGACACGCCTCGATCAGAGACGAGCTCAGCGCGGCACCCGTCCCGCGCATGTCCACGACCCCGACCGAAGGCCAATTCTCCTGCGGTCGGGGCGGCAGGCGACGGGCTCCGGCCTCCGGCGCATAAAGCCTCAGCGACGGCGTCGGAGAGAGAAAGAGCGCCGAGGTGTTCTCGATCCGGGCGCGCGCCATGGCGAGCTCGCGGGCGTGGACGTGGAGCCCTTTGTGATCCGCGGAGGCCCGATGGTCCTCGTTCGGCTCGTCGACCACGCAGATGGCACCCAGCGAGGCCAGGGGGACGAGGGCCGCCGTCCGCGTCCCGACGAGCACGTCGACCTCGCCGCTCCGCGCCGCCTCGTAGGCCGTGGCGCGCTCGCGGCCCTGGGAGCCGTGGTAGGGCGCGACCGTCAGCCCGGCGGGGAGCAGGCGCACGAGGACCCGAACCAGCCCCTCGACGCACCCGACGTCCGGCGCGAGCACCAAGGTCTGGCCGCCGCGCCTGATCGCGAGCCGCGCGATGGCGGAAGCCGCCACCGGCCACTCTGCCGTCGGGACGCGCCACAGCCATGACCCTCCTCTGTCCAGCGCCCGCTGCGCTCCATCACGGTACCCGTCGAGGTCCGTCCCCGAGCCGCGGGTGTAGGAGATCGGGGCGCCGTCCGGCCTCTCTTCGATCCGGACCGCGCCGCGCCGCACGAGCTGCTTCAAGGGGCCTCGCCCCGCGCCGGTCATCCGGAGCAACTCCCTGGCGGGCAGGCCGCCCGCACGTTGTTCCAGGACCCGGAGAAGTTCCCGCTGCCGGGTCGCTCGCCGTGGGGGCTCGGCATCTCCCTGCCCGGAAGGCGCGACCCATTCGACGATCCGTCGCTCCGGGTGCACCGGGGAGAGGGAGATCCTACCCTCGGCCTCCGCGGCCCTGAGGGGCGAGGGACCTAGAGTGTTGCGAAGCTCCGTCCTGCTCACGAGGTCTCCCGGCCTCCACGGCCAGTCGCCGGCGGGTCGGAGCACCTCGTATGAAAGCTTGACGCCGGGCGGGAGCGCCGTCTTGAGGACGGCGGGAAGGGGCTGGGCAGACGCCATCGCTGCCCAGCCGCAGAGCCTGACCACCTCGGGACGCAGGGAGAGGGACGGGAGGACCGTCCGAATCTTCGCGAGGGCCCGTCCGTCGGCTCCGCGCCCGAAACCGACCACGATCCCGAGCCGGGCGTAGCCCGAGAGGGGGACCGTAACGGCCGCCCCGACCCGGATTCCGTCCGCGAGGTGTTCGGGGAGCAGGTAGTCGAGGGGAGGCAGGGCGTGGGACGGGATCAGGAGGCTAACCCTGGCTACCCGTCCCTCTTCCCTTTGCGTTGGGCCCCGCCGCCGGGCGGAGGTCGTCGTGGGCCCGGTCAACTACAATCCGGCGGCGCGGCGCAAGTCGGCGGCGCGCGAGGTGTCCTCCCAGGTGAAGCCGGGCTCGCTGCGGCCGAAGTGGCCGTAGGCGGCGGTCTGGGCGTAGACGGGGCGCCGGAGCTCGAGGTCGCGGATCAGGGCGCCGGGGCGCAGGTCGAAGTGCTCCTCCACGAGCGAGTGGAGGGTGATGCGGTCGACCGTCTCGGTGCCGAACGTCTCGATGAGCAGGCTCACCGGGTGGGCGACCCCGATGGCGTAGGCGACCTGGATCATGCACCGCTCCGCGAGCCCGGCCGCGACGACGTTCTTGGCGACCCAGCGGACGGCATAGGCGCCCGAGCGGTCGACCTTCGTCGGGTCCTTGCCGGAGAAGGCCCCGCCGCCGTGCGGGATGGCGCCCCCGTAGGTGTCCACGATGATCTTGCGTCCCGTGAGTCCGGCGTCGCCCTGGGGGCCACCGGTGACGAAGCGCCCGGTCGGGTTGACGAGAACTTCCGTCCGGCCGCTCTCGAAGAACTCCTCCGGGATGGTCGGCTCGATGACCGCCTCGAGCAGGTCGTTCTTGATCCGGTCCTCCATCCCGTCCTGGTGCTGGGCGGAGATCAAAACCTTGTCGACCGCGACCGGGCGGGCGCCCTCGTAGCGGACCGTCACCTGGCTCTTGCCGTCCGGCCTGAGGTACGCGAGGTCGCCGGACTTCCTGACCTCGGTGAGACGGCGCGTAAGGGCGTGGGCGAGGGTGATGGGGAGCGGCATAAGCTCCTCGGTCTCGCGGCAGGCATAGCCGAACATCATCCCCTGATCGCCGGCCCCGACCTCGTCCAGCTCGGCCTTGGACATGTCGGACTCGCGGACCTCGAGCGACCGATCTACCCCCTGGGCTATATCCGGGGACTGCGGGTCGATGGAGACGATCACGCCGCACGTCTCGGCGTCGAAGCCGAACTTGGCGCGGGTGTAGCCGATCTCGGAGACCTTCTGCCTCACGATGGTCGGGATGTCCACGTAGGTCTCGGTCGTGATCTCGCCGGCCACGACGACGAGCCCGGTCGTTACCAGCGTCTCGCAGGCAACCCGGGCCATCGGGTCCTTATCGAGGGCGGCATCGAGTATGGCATCGGAGATCTGGTCGGCTATCTTGTCCGGGTGCCCCTCGGTTACCGACTCGGAGGTGAAGAGATGCGAGGTAGCCGTGTTGCCCCCACCGTCCTCTTCCGACGCCCTGAGTACCGTCCTCTCAGCCATCAACCCACCCTTTCCTCGCCTATAGTTGCAGCGAGGGTGTCCAGTATGCGACCGGCCACCTCCCGCTTCGACGCCCGGGGGACAAAATCCTCGCCCTCGCGACCAACGATGTAAACCTCGTTGTCGTCGGAACCAAATCCGGTCCCCGCGAGCGAGACATCGTTCCCCACCACAAGGTCTACGCCCTTGCGCGCGAGCTTCTCGCGAGCGTCGGGCACGGGATCCCCATGCGTCGCCGCGAATCCTACCATAAAGAGCCCAGGGTTCCCCTCGCGAACTGCCCGAAGTATGTCTCCAGTCGCGACGAGCCTGAGATCCAACTCCCTCCGCCCCCCGCGCCGTATCTTCCCCTCGTGTACCTCCGCCGGCGTGAAATCGGAGACGGCCGCCGCCATAACCAGGGCGTCCGCCTCCCCCGCGAGCCGCATCGTCGCCTCCTCGAGCTCCCTATAAGTCTCGACCGGGACCCACCCCACCCCGGGCTCTACCCCCTCGACGTTCGCCGCGACGACCGTGACCTTGGCACCACGGCGCCAGGCCTCGCGGGCGATGGCTCGCCCCATCTTCCCCGACGAGCGGTTGCTGACGACCCGCACCCGGTCGATAGGCTCCCTGGTCCCCCCGGCGGTGATCAAAATCCTCAGCCCAGAAAGCGGCCCACCCATCGCGTTCAGCACGGCGCCCGCCACTTCGACCGGCGAGCCCGTTTCCCCGGTACCGCCCACCACACGGACACCGTCCGCCTCGAGCAGCGCCACGTTCTGCCGAACGGCGGGGTGCGAGGCGGTGCCCTCGTCGAGCTCGGGCGCGACCACGATAGGGATGCCCACGGAGACCTCGAAGAGCGAAGCCGCCCCTCCCATGCCCCGGGCGAGACGGGCCAGCGTGCCGGCGGTCGCGGGGGCGAAGACCAAGGCCCCCGGGGAGGCGGATGGCGCCTCGACCACGGGGGCTACGGTTGCAAAAGCGGCCGGTCCGACGAAGAGCTTCGTGCGCGGTTCGAGCACGACCTCGACGTTGTGGCCGGCTGAGACGAGCTCGTGAGCGATCTCGGGGACCAGCAGGGCGCCCGGCCCGGGACCGACCACGAGGAGTATCACGACGGAGTCTGCCGGGGTCGGATTAAGCGGCGCCCTCGCCGTCCGGGTCGGCGCTGTCCTCCGCATCGCCCTCGGCCGGGGCGTCGCCGATGGTCGGGCTCGCACCGGGGATCGAAGCGTTCGGGCCGAAGGAGTCGCCGCCGGCGGCCCCGACCTCCTGCTCGATCTCCTCGGCGAGCTCCTCCTGGGACTTCTTGAAGCCGACCTGCAGCTTGTCGGTCCTGAGCTCCTCGAAGGCGATGCTCAACGGGTGCTGGGAGCGGGTGTGGACCTGCGGACCCGGGATGCCCAGCGAGTCGTTCAAACCGAGGGTCGCGGTGTACTCGTTAATCTGGCGCGCACGCCGCGCGCCCGCGAGCACGAGCCCGTAGCGCGAGTCGACCTTGCCCAGAAGATCGTCTATCTTCAGCTCGTTCAGCATCCTAATTTCCTCCTATGATCTCTCTCATCGTCCTGATCATATCCTCCCGCGCCTGCTTGCGGTCGCCGTTGACGACCTCGCGGTCGAACTCATCCGCGGCCGCGACCTCGCCGACGGCCGTCGTCATACGTAGCTCCAGCGCCTCCAGGTCCTCAGTCGCCCGGCCCTGGAGGCGCTTACGTGTCTCCTCCAGGGAGGGCGCCCGCACGAAGACCATCACCGCGTCCGGCCGCTTCCGGCGCACGTTGCGCGCCCCCTGAAGCTCTATCTCGAGGATAACGGAGCGCCCCTCGTCCAGGAACTCTTCCACCTTCGCCTCGGGTGTCCCGTAGAGGTTGCCGGAGTACTCGGCCCATTCCAGAAACTTCTCCTCCTCGATCCAGCGCTCGAACTCCTCCCGCGAGAGGAAGATGTAGTCGCGGCCGTCCACCTCGCCCTCCCTGGGACCCCGCGTGGTCGCAGAGACCGAGTAGGCGAGCTCGGGCACCGCTTCGAGGGCCTGGCGGATAAGGGTCGATTTGCCTGCTCCGGAGGGCCCGGAGACGACGATCAGGCGTCCTCGTCGCAACCCAGAGCCTCGAGAAGACGGTCCCGCTGGCCGTGGGTGAGGCCGACGAGGGTCTTGGACCGGCTCACTCCCGCCTCACGCAGGATCCTGGTGACCTTTACCCGTCCCATCCCCCGCACGGCAAGCAGCATCTCCTCGACCTTTGCGCCCTTGAGCTCCTCCGAAGGGTCCATGAGCAGGCCGTAGATGTTTCTGTCTCCGCTCTTGAGCTCGCGCTTGGCGTCGGCGCGGGCGAACCGGATCCGGTTAGCCTCCTCCAACGCGGTGCGGCGCTCTTGCGAAGTCCTCTCTGGTGCGCGCCTCAACATCGGCATCAAATTATATCAGCGTACCCCTTTAAGTTCCCAAGGCGCCCGCGAGGTCCCCGGCCCGCAACCCGGCCCCCCGAAGATATTCAGCAAACTCCGCGAGCATCGCTCCGGGCTCCCGCACGAAACCTCCCGCTCCGACCTGCACGGCCGTCGCCCCGGCGAGCATAAACTCCGCCACGTCCGTACCGCTCGCCACCCCGCCACACCCGATCACCGGGATGTTTACGGCCCGCGAGACCTCGTAGACCGCCCGGAGCGCGACCGGCTTGATCGCCGGTCCCGAGAGCCCACCGCGCAGAAAAACACGCCTCTCCCCCGCGTCCACGACGAGCGCGGGGATGGTGTTTATGACCGTAACTGCATCGGCGCCCGCCTCTTCCGCGGCCACGGCGTTCCCCACCACCCCATCGTTCGTCAGCTTGACGAAGACCGGTTTCGCACCGGCCAGCGCCCCCTTGGAGGCCGCCACGGCATCTCCGACCGTGGAGGGGCTCGCGCAGAAGGTGCCGCCGCCGTGCTCGACGTTGGGGCACGAGAGGTTGAGCTCGATCGCCGAGACGCGCGTCTCGGAGGCCAATGTTTCGCACATAGAGGCGAACTCGCCGACGGTGTCGCCCGCGACGGAGACGAAGAGCGGGAGACCCACGGTGTAGAAGGCGTCGAGGTCTTCGAGGAAGCGGTCGAGGCCGGGGTTCTGCAGGCCGATCGAGTTGATCATGCCGGACGGCGCCTCGGCGAGGCGCGGCGGCGGGTTACCCGCCCTCGGCCTCGGGGTAACGGTCTTCGGGAGCATCGCCCCGTAGACGTCCTCCGCTCCATCCAGCACCTCCTTGCCCAGAGTACCGGCGGCGGGGATCAGGGGCGTCCGAAGCGGTATGCTGCAAAGCTCGACGGCGAGGGCTTGGGGCCCCACCAGATTTTCGGAGCGAGCTACCACGCGAGCGCCTCCGCTCTGAAAACCGGGCCCTCCACGCAGGCCCTCCGGTAGGTCTTCTCTCCGGCCTCCCACACGGGAACGGCGCAGCCGTAGCAGGAGCCGTTGGCGCAGGCCATCCTCTCTCGTAGCGCAAGCTGGGCAGAAACAACCCCTTCGGCGGCGTGTTTCGCCGCCTGGAGCGTCTCGGCCGTCCCGCTCACGTAGAGCGTGGCATAGCCGGAGAGCTCCCCGACGCGATCGAGCACCGCCCGGGGAGGGTCGGAGGCACCTCCCGTCTCGATGAGGGCCGCGCTCTCGTAGCGGGTACGAAGGAATTCGGCGTAGGCCTCCGGGGCGCCCTCCGGTACCTCCAGGTAGACGTCGTGGCCGACACCAGAACCTTTCAAGCGCCGCGAGAGCAGCTTGAGCGGCGAGACCCACACCCCCCCACCGATCAAGGCGACCGGTCCGCTACCCTCCGTTCCGAAGCCGCGCCCGAGCGGCGCGCTGACGAGAAGCCCGGCATCCTCCCCGGCCAGGAGGGCGGTGCCGCGGCCACGGACCTCGAAGAGAAGGCTCACGGTCTCGCCCTCATGGTCGTGGGCGAAGAGGGGCCGGGGCAGGAAGGGGTCCAGACCCGCGTGGTTTTGCGGGCGGGCCATCACGAACTGGCCGGGACGGGGGGCCTCGCCCGTCCAGCGATAACGCAGCAGGACGTGGCGGCCGTGCTCCTCCCGGCCCAGGACTTCTACGGGATGGAGCTTCACCGAGGCGTCAGGCCTTCGCGGCGTAGAGGCTCTGGAGGGAGTTCACGCGTCCCAGGCCGCCCCGTATCTTCGACTCGATGCCCTGGACGGCCGCCGCCGCCCCGGCGAGCGTCGTGATGCAGGGCACACCGTGCATGAGGGCCTTGCGCCGGATCTGGTAACCGTCCGTCCTCGCGCCGTGGCCCCAGGGAGTGTTGACGATGAGGTCCACGCCGCCGTACTCGATGAGCCCGAGCACGTCGTCCTCCCCGGCCCCTATCTTCGGCACCACAGAGACCCTGAGACCGTTGTTGCTCAGGACTTCCGCCGTCCCCTCGCTCCCGGCGAGCTCGAACCCGAGGTCCGCGAAAGCCCGGGCTATAAGGACGACCGCCCGCTTGTCGCGGTTCGCGACGGAGATGTACACCCTACCGCTCGACGGGAGGGTCTGGCCCGCCGCCGTCAGCGCCTTGGCGAAGGCGCCGCCGAAGGTCGGGTCGATCCCCATGGCCTCGCCGGTCGAGCGCATCTCCGGGCCGAGCAGAGGGTCGACCCCGGCGAAACGGTCGAACGGGAAGACCGGCGCCTTGACGCTGAATCGGCCGCTCGGGTGGGCGCCGAGGTTCATGTCGCGCAGCTTCTCCCCGACGAGGACGCGCGTCGCCACCTTCGCCAGGGGCACCCCGGTCGCCTTGGAGACGAACGGCACCGTCCTGGAGGCGCGGGGGTTGCACTCGATCACCAGCACGTCCTCGCCCCGCACGACAAACTGGATGTTCATCAAGCCCACGACCCCGACCGAGAGCGCGAGCCGGCGCGTGTAGTCCTCGATGCGCTCCAGCAGCGCCCTGTGCAGCGTGATCGGGGGCGTCACGCAGCTCGAGTCGCCGGAGTGTACCCCCGCCTCCTCGACGTGCTCCATGATCCCGCCGACGTAAACCTCCTCGCCGTCCGAGACGGCGTCCACGTCGACCTCCATGTAGTCTTCCATGAACTCGTCGATAAGGATCGGATGCTCCGGGTCCGTGCTAACGCTGGAGCTCAAATACAGGTCGAGATCGGAGTCGTCGTAGACGATCTCCATCCTCCGCCCGCCGAGCACGTAGGAAGGCCGGACGACGACGGGGTAGCCGAGCTCGCGGGCCACGCTCCTCGCCTCCTCCGCAGACGACGCGGTCCCGAACCGGGGGTGCGGGATGCCGAGCTCTTCGAGGAGCGCCCCGAAGCGGGAGCGGTCCTCGGCGAGGTCGATCGCGTCGGGGGAGGTCCCGAGGATCTTCACCCCGTTTTTCTGGAGCTCGTCGGCGAGCTTGAGGGGGCTCTGGCCGCCGAACTGGAGGATGACGCCCTCCGGCTTCTCGCGCCGGACGACCTCGAGGACGTGCTCGGCGGTCAGCGGCTCGAAGTAGAGCCTCGTCGAGGTGTCGTAGTCCGTCGAGACGGTCTCGGGGTTGGAGTTGACCATCACCGCGTCGTAGCCGGCCTCCTTGAGGGCGTAGCTCGCGTGTACGCAGGCGTAGTCGAACTCGATCCCCTGCCCGATCCGGTTCGGCCCGCTGCCGAGGACGACCACGGAGGGGTTATCCCCCCGGACTACCTCGTCCTCGACCTCGTAGGTCGAGTAGAAGTATGGGGTGCGCGCGGGGAACTCGCCGGCGCAGGTGTCGACGGACTTGTAGGTCGGACGGATCCCCAGGGCGCCGCGAACGCCCCGCACCACCTCGGTCGAGGAACCGGAGGCCGTGGCTATCGCCTCGTCCGACAAGCCGGTCCGCTTGAGCTCGTGGAGCTCCTCGGTCGAGAGCGTCTCCGAGACGGAGCCTTCGGCGGCGACGATCCTGGCGATCGAGGCGACAAAGAAGGGATCCATGCTCGTCCTGTCGCATATCTCGCGTATGTCCGACCCCGCCCTGAGGGCGTCGAAGACCGCAAAGATCCTGTACGGGTTCGGCTCGTCGAGGAGCCCCTGCACGTCCTGGGGCTCCACCTCCAGCGAAGCCATAGCCTTCATCAGGCTCTCCGTGAACGTCCGGCCTATGGCCATAACCTCGCCCACGCTGTGCATCTTGGTCGAGAGGCGGGGTGCCGCCGCCGGGAACTTCTCGAAGGCGAAGCGCGGGATCTTTGTGACCACGTAGTCGAGGGCGGGCTCGAAGGAGGCCGGGGTCGCGTGTGTGATGTCGTTCGGGATCTCATCCAACGAATACCCCACCGCGAGCTTCGCCGCGATCTTCGCGATCGGGAACCCCGTCGCCTTGCTCGCAAGCGCACTGCTCCTCGACACCCTGGGGTTCATCTCGATCACATAAAAGTCGTTCCCCTTCGGATCGACCGCGAACTGTATGTTCGAGCCCCCCGTCGAAACTCCGATCTCACGTATTATGCGTAAAGAAGCGTCACGCAGGGTCTGGTACTGGCGGTCGGAGAGGGTCTGGGCGGGGGCGACGGTGATGGAGTCGCCGGTGTGGACGCCCATGGGGTCGATGTTCTCGATGGAGCAGACGATCACGACGTTGTCGGCGAGGTCGCGCATGACCTCGAGCTCGAACTCCTTCCAGCCGGCCACACTCCGCTCGACGAGGACGCTGCGGACGGGGCTGGCGTCGAGGGCGTCGGCGACGGCCGTTCTGAGTTCCTCGGCGTTGTGGACGGTGGCGCCGCCCTTGCCGCCGAGGGTGAAGCTTGGGCGCAGGATCAGGGGGTACCCGATGCGCGACGCCAGTTCTAGCGCCTCGTCGATGCGGCTGACGACCTCGCTCTCGGGGACCTTCAGGCCGATCTCCCCCATCGCATCGTGAAAGAGTTGGCGGTCCTCGGCCTTCTGGATGGAGTCGACAGGGGCGCCGAGGAGCTCGATCCCGAGCTCCTCGAGGACGCCCGCCTCGTGCAGCTCGATGGCGAGGTTCAGGGCCGTCTGGCCGCCGAGGGTCGGGAGCACCGCGTCCGGGCGCTCCCGGCGAAGGATCTCCGCCACCGTCTCGACCGTAAGGGGCTCGACGTAGGTCACGTCGGCGAGCTCCGGGTCGGTCATGATCGTGGCGGGGTTCGAGTTCACGAGGATTACGCGGTAGCCCTCGTCCCGCAGGGCCCGGCAGGCCTGCGTCCCGGAGTAGTCGAACTCGGCGGCCTGGCCGATGACTATCGGGCCGGAGCCGATGATAAGGATGCTCGAAAGGTCGTTGCGGCGCGGCAAGAAATTCTCTCCTTTAGAGCGCCCGGGCGCCGGAGGCGACCTCGACGAAACCGTCGAAGAGGTAGCCCGAGTCGTGGGGCCCGGGGCTCGATTCGGGGTGATACTGGACGCTCCAAGCACGAAGACGCGGACTTCTTAGGCCCTCGACCGTGCCGTCGTAGAGGTTTCGGTGCGTGAGCTCGACGCCCTCGGGCAGCTTCTCCCCGACGACCGCGAAGCCGTGGTTCTGGCTCGTGATCTCGATCTTGCCCGTGTCCAGGTTCCTTACCGGATGGTTCGCCCCGTGGTGGCCGAAGGGCATCTTGTAGGTCCTGCACCCGAGCGCGAGCCCCAGAAGCTGATGGCCGAGGCATATGCCGAAGACCGGCGCCTCGCCGATCACGTCCTCGACCGTCGCGGCGGCCTTCTCCAAGGCGGCGGGGTCGCCAGGGCCGTTGGAGAGAAAGACGCCGTCGGGACGGTGGCTCAGGATCTCCTCTGCCCCCGTCGAGCCGGGCACCGCGAGGACGGATGCGCCTCGGCTCCTGAGCTCGCGGTAAATCGAACCCTTCACGCCGTAATCCAGGGCTACCACCCGGCAACGCTCCTCGCCGAACGCGGGCAACAACGTAGGCTCGGTCAGCTGCGCGCTCGACGACGCGAGGTCGAGACCCTCCATCGAAGGGTGAGACTTCGCCTTCCCGCGCAACACTTCAACGTTCGTCTCCGTGGTCGAGATGACGCCGCGCATCGCGCCCTTGTCCCTCAAGTGACGAGTGAGGGCGCGGGTGTCCAGGCCCTCGACTCCCAGGGTGCCGTGCGCTTCGAGGAGGTCGGCAAGGGAGAGCTCGCTCGCCCAGTTGCTCGGGTACTCGGTGTATTCGCGGACGAGGACGGCGGCGGCCTGCACCTTCCTCGATTCGGCGTCGTCGGGGATCACGCCGTAGTTCCCGATGAGGGGGTAGGTGAAGAGCACGATCTGGCCGCGGTAAGACGGATCGGTCAGCGTCTCCTGGTAGCCGACCATGCTGGTCGTGAAGACGACCTCCCCCGACACGTCGCCGTCCCCCGCGAAGGTCCATCCGGAGAAGGATACCCCGTCCTCCAGGACCACCAGGGCCCGACTCCGCCCCGCCAGGGGTCCCAAATTGTTGTTACGCCCGTGACCCAAACCTTGCTCCCGTTCGATCTTGTACAAGCTCTCCACCGACCATCGTGCCCACGACCCGACCCTTGAGGTTCCTCCCCAGATAGGGGCTGTTGCCGGACAAGCTGAGTAGCCCGTCGGCTCGCACCGTCCACTCCTCGGAGAGGTCCACGAGCGCGAGGTCCGCGGGCGCCCCCGCTTCTATCCGCCCGGCCCCGTCCCCTACCCAGCGCCCGGGCGCCGAGGACATCGCCCCGACGAGCCTGCTCAGGGTGAGGGAGCCGCCCAGCACCAGCTCGGTGAAGAGCGCCGAGAAGGCCGTCTCGTGCCCGAGAAAACCGGGCGCGGCCTCCTCCAGTGGGAGATACTTCTCCTCGGAGGCGTGCGGCGCGTGGTCAGTCGCGACAAAGTCAAGGATACCATCCCGCAAGGCCTCCCCGACGCCGAGCCTGTCGCCCTCCGGCCTCAAGGGCGGGTTCACCCTGTACATCCCCTCCAGGCTCTGTACGAGCTCGTCGATAAGGGTGAGGTGATGCGGGGTCGTGTCCGCGGTGACGTCCGCAGCAGGGACGCTCCCCTTGAAGAAGCCCACGAGGGCGGCGGAGAGCGCGGTCGAGACGTGGGTGACGTGGACCTTCGCGCCCGTTTCGGCGGCCAGGACGAGCGCTGTCGCCGTTGCGACGTCCTCGGCGCTTCCCGGAGAGCCGGGGAGGCCGGCGAGAGCCGCCGCGGCCCCGTCGTGGACGACGCCCGTCGCGAGCGTGTGGTCCTCGCAATGGAGGATCACGGGCATCCCGGAGTCCTTTGCGTACAGCATCGCGTTCCGGAGGACCCCGGAGGACTGCGTGCCGAGCCCGTCGTCGGAGACGCAGAAGGCGCCGGCCTCCTTCATCAGGCGCATCTCCGTCAGGCGCTCGCCCTTCAAACCCTCGTGCAAAGCCGCGGAGACGTAGGCACGCACCCGAGACTCCCCCTCGACGCGCCGTACGAGGCCGGAGACAACGACGGGGCGGTCGATCACGGGGTCCGTGTTCGGCATCATCACCACGCTCGTGAAGCCGCCCGCCGCGGCGGCGGCCGAGCCGGTTTCTATCGTCTCTTCGTCCTCACGGCCGGGGGTGCGCCAGTGGGCGTGCACGTCCACGAAGCCGGGGAAGAGGTGGAGCCCGTCGGCTTCGATGTTCCGCAGACCCTTCAGGTTCTCGCTGACCTCCGCAATGCGCCCCCCGGAGATCCGAACGTCCATCACCCCGTCGAGACCGGAGGACGGGTCGAGAACGTGCGCTCCACGGACGACGAGGTCGTCCGGTCCGGTGGTCGGGATGTTTGTCGGGGCGTGGTGCGTCACGCGGCTACCCTGCTGCGGGCGACGTCCATGGACAGGGCGAGGACGGCCGAGCGGACCGCGACGCCGGATGCGACCTGATCCGGTATAAGCGAAGACGCATCCAGGACCACGTCGCCCGCGACCTCGACGCCCCGGTTGACCGGTCCCGGGTGCATAACCACGGCACCGCCCGCGAGGTGACGCCTCGCGACGCCGTAGAATCGCGCATACTCGGGGACGGAAGGGACGCGAGGGGAGCCCCCGGTCATGCGCTCCTTTTGAAGGCGGAGGGCGTAGAGGACGTCGGCGCCCCAATCGACCGCATCGTCGACGGAGGGGAGCACGGGTAGGCCCCAGGCCCCGGCGTCGAGCGGCAGCAGGGTCTGTGGGGCGACGATCGCAAGCTCCATCCCGGCGGCCCGGAAGGCGGGGATGATGCTGCGGGCCACCCGGCTGTGCACCACGTCCCCGACGACGGCGACCTTGCGCCCCTCGAGCTCGTCGAAGCCCCCGAGGTGGCCGGAGAGGGCATGCAGGTCCAGTAGTGCCTGGGTCGGGTGCTGCCCGCGTCCGTCGCCCGCGTTGATGACGGCGGCCTCGGTATGGAGGGCGGCGAGGCGGGCGGCGCCGGCGGCGGGGTGGCGGAGCACGATGGCGTCGGCCCCGAGACTGTCGAGGGTGACTATCGTGTCGATGAGGCCCTCGCCCTTCTGTATGGACGAGCCCCTTTCGGAGAGGGAGATCACGTCCGCCCCGGCCCTGCGAGCGGCGAGCTCGAAGGAGACGGCGGTGCGCGTGGAGGCCTCGAAGAAGGCGAGGCACACGATCTTTCCGGCCAGCGGACGATCGACGGTTCCGGAGGCGTAGTCGCGGGCGAGATCGAGCACCTCCCGGAGGTCGGCCCGGCTCGTGCCCTCGAGGGTAAGCAGGTTTCTAGCGGGCAACGGTGATCACCCCGTCCTCTCCATCGGTCTCGACGAGCTTCACCCGCACGGTCTCCGCGCGGCTTGTCGGGACGTTCTTGCCGACGTAGTCCGCCCGGATCGGCAGCTCCCGATGCCCCCGGTCCACGAGGATCGCGAGCCGTATTGCCGCCGGACGCCCCATCTCCAGCAAAGCATCCATCGCGGCCCGAGACGTCCGCCCGGTGTACAGCACGTCGTCGACGAGGACCACGGTCTTGCCCGCGACGTCGAACGGCAGCCGGCTCCCGCGCAGCTCCGGCTCCCTGCCGTCGTTCCCCAGATCGTCGCGGTGGAGCGTGATGTCCAGGGAGCCTACCGGTACCTCCAGTCCCTCGAAACGCCGTATGTTCTCGGCGATCCTGTGGGCGAGCGGCACCCCCCGCGTGAGCACGCCTACGAGGGCCAGATCTTCCAACGAAGTCGCGTTGCGCTCCAGGATCTCGTGCGAGATGCGCCTTAGTGACCGGTCGAGGCCGTCTTTGGAGAGAATCTCGGAGTTTCGGCTCCCGGCCGGCGTCTCCGCCCGGCCGCGCCTGTCGTGCCGACGAACGTCGGCGCTCGAACGTTTCAAGCTGGTACCCCCTTCGCGCCTCACGGGGCGCCGTTAAAGGATCGGTAAATTTCCGCTGACGGTATCAAAGCCCGCGCGAAGCGTCAAGAAGCCGGAGAGGCGGAGCCCGTCCTCCTCACAAGCCCAGGGAGGCCGCGGTGGCTCGAAGGTCCTCGGGTACCCCGGACTCGAACTCGACGGGCTCGTGCGTGACAGGATGCTCGAAGCCGAGGCGTTCGGCGTGGAGCCAGAGGCGCGCCTCCGGGACGGGTATCCCGTAAAGCGGATCTGCGTAGACCGGAAAGCCGATGGCCGAGAGGTGAACCCGGATCTGGTGAGTCCGGCCCGTTTCGAGCGTGACGGCGAGCATGGAGTGGCCCGCCGCCTCCGAGAGGACCTCGAAGTGCGTCACCGCCTGCCGGCCGACCCCCGCGGTCATGAGGGTCGGGTTCGTGGGATGGCGCCCGATAGGAGAATCGATCGTCCCCGTGGCGGGCAGGCCGACGCCTACCACCACCGCCCGGTACTGGCGCTTCACCCGCCGCGCGGAGAGCTGGGCCACGAGCCCCGAGTAAGCGGCCTCGTCCTTCGCGAGCACCATGAGCCCGGAGGTATCCCGGTCGAGGCGTTGCACCACCCCGGGCCGATCTTCATCCTCCCCGCCCGCGATGCCCCTGTTCAGCAACGCGTTGACGAGCGTCCCGGAATCGTTCCCGGCACCGGGATGCACCACGAGACCGGCGGGCTTGTCCACGACGATCAGAGACTCGTCCTCGTAGACCACGGGGACGGGGATGTCCTCCGGGAAGAGGCCCCTCTGCGGAAGATGGGCCTCCACGCTCTCCCCGGCGCGAGCCTTGTATGAGGGCGAAGCCTCCTCGCCGCCCACGCGCACGGAGCCGTCCTCGATCATGCGCCGCGCCGCGCTACGGCTGACGTCGAATCGCAGGGCGACGAGACGGTCCAGGCGCTCCCCCGCCTCGGTCGGCCCGACCTCGAAGTTGTGGCTCTCGGCGTCCAGCGTGGCTATAGGAGCGGTCCCAGCCGCTTGAGAATCTCTGCCGGATCCCCGCCCCGCACGAGGACGGACTTGTCGCGGGAGGTAGCACCGTGGACGATGGACACCGCGGAGGGTCCCAGGCCCAGCAGCCCTGCCAAGAAGCGCTCCACCTCGGCGTTCGCCTTGCCGTCGACGGGAGGAGCGGCCACAGAGAGCTTGACGGCCTCCTCGCCGTAGACCCCCTTCAAAGAGGTCCTCTTGGCCCCGGGTGAGACCCGAAGCCGGACGAGTACGCCGTCTTTGGTGGGACGGACGAACCCGCGTGCCTCCGTCCCGGCGCTAGCCACGCCTGCGCAGGAAGCGGCTCGCCCGGAAGATCCTGCTCTCCTCGGTCTTCTGCCCGGACTTGTCCTCGTCGAAGAACCGGTCGTAGGCCGGTCCCTCGCCGGTCGGCGCGGGCTCCTCCCGGTTCACCTCCTCCGCACCCACGGGCCTGGCGTCCACCTCGCGCACGGAACCGTCGTCCAACCCCGCGAGGGGCCCCGTCTCCTGCGCGCTCGTCGAGGCGCTCGCCGTCGAACCCGTCCCGGCACCCGCCCGGGTCGTCGAAGGCTCGACCTCCGGCTCCGTCGCCTCGGGCTCGGGGGAGTCCGCGACCGTCTCCGACGCATCCGCCCCCCCGCTCGGGGTCCGGGGCACCTCTATGCGCTGGGTCGCGTCCTCGGCACCAACGTCCCCACCGCCGTCCGCGAGATCGCCGGTCGCGGCATCCGTCGAGGCGCCGACCTGCGCGGTGCCGTCGATGGCATCCTCGGAGCGCCGGGTCTCGGCTGCCCGCCGAGCGGTGGCGATGGACTCGGTGTCGAGGCGCTCGCGGAGGGAGGCCTCTATCTCCTTCGCCGAGGCGACGTCGGCGTTTTCCATCACGGCGAGGTAGCTCTTGAGGAGGTGGCGAAAGTCGTTCTGGAAGTCTTGCTTGGCCTTCTGCAAGACGCCATAAGATTCCTGGACCCGCTCGACCCGGGAGGAGGAGTCGGCGAGGATGCGGTGCGCCTGCTCCTTCGCCTCGCGCACGACAAGCTCGGCCTCCTTGTTCGCGTTGCGCCGGAGGTCGCGGGCGACCTGCTGGGCGTGGACGAGCGCCTCGCGGATCGCCCCCTCGAGCTCCTCGAACTGATCGAGGCGGCTCTGCAGGGTGGAGATCTCATCCTTCATCCGTTGGTTCTCGGAGAAGGAGCGCTCGAACTCGTCGGCCACCTCATCCAGAAAATCGTCCACCTGATTCGCGTCGTAGCCCCGCAGGCTGTTCTTGAACTCCCTGCGACGCACGTCAATCGGTTTTATAGCCATACCATCACCCCGTTATCGGTCTTATAAATTGGTTGATCACTATCAGTAACAGGCCGGACGCTATGTTCAACCCTATGATCGCGATGATCGGCGAGAGGTCAAGGCCGAAGCCCCCGATCCTCAAAGGCGGTATCACGCTCCTTATCGGCCCCAGGATAGGGTTGACGATCGCCCGTACCGCGTCATACACCGCTTGAAAGAACCCGCTCGACGGGTACCTGGGGATAAAACTGATGACGATGGACGCCAGAATAGCCCCGAAGAGTATGTAGTAGACGTAGTTGACGATGTTGGCGAGCACCTCGGCGACGCTGAACCCGAAAAGCTGCGCAAGCGTCAGTATGCTACCCACCCCCGTCAATCCGCCAGCCTCCGCGCTCGCTCGGTGGCTGCCTCGATGCCGTCGTAGACCGCCGCCACGAACCCGGCCTTCTCCATCGCCACGAACGCAGCCGCCGTCGTACCGCCCGGCGTCATGACCTCGTCCCGAATCTGGTGCGCCGACCGCTCCTTGAGCAAGACCGACGTCCCCCCTATCGTCTGATTTACGAGCCTGCGCGCCACGTCCCTGGGGATACCCTCCCGCACCCCGGCCTGAATAAGCGCGTCCGCGAAAAGCGCTACGTACGCCGGCCCCGATCCATGCAGCGCGGTCGCCGCATCGAAGAGCCGCTCGGGCAACTCCATCACGTCCCCGACGTGCCCGAAGATCTCCATAACGGTCGGAACGTGTTCCTGCCCGGCCTCGTTCGCCGCAACGACCGCGGAACCTAAGCCCACCGAAGCGGCGACGTTCGGCATCACGCGCAAGACTGGAGTCCCGGCGGCGAGCCTCCCCTCGATCGCCTTGATCGGCACCCCAGCCGCGACACTAACTACCGCCGTACCCTCGATCGTCGGTGCAACCTCGTCCAGCACCGTCAGCACGTCCCAGGGTTTAACCGCAACGATAAGTAGATCGCTGGCCTCGGCGACCTCCCTGTTGGATTGAGTAATTTTTACGCCGTAACCCTCAGCGAAATGTTTCAACTGCTCCTCGTGGACGTCGCTCACCATGAGGTCGAAGTCCGGGGAGGCCGAGAGACGGGCTACGAGGGAACCCCCGATCTTGCCCGCCCCGATGATGCCTACTTTCTTGGAAGTCACGGACACGAAGGGCTAGAGCTGGTTGAAGAACGCGCGCTCGGCGAGCCGCTTGCGCTCCTCGGCCGAGACCTCGACGTTCCGCGGCGTCAGGAGGAAGACCCTGTTCGCGACGGTCTGGATCTGCCCGTCCAGCGCGTACGTGAGCCCCGAGCAGAAGTCCACCATGCGCCGCGAGAGCTCGCCGTCGGCGTGCTGGAGGTTCAGGATCACCGGCTGCTGGCGCTTGAAGCGGTCGGCCAGGGCCTGGGCGTCGTTGAAGTTGGCGGGGTCGATCACGCTGACCCTCGTCGAGGGCGCCACCCGGTTGTCCGGAACCGCCCTGAGGTGCCCCGAGTTGTTCTGCGCAGCGCCGTAACCGCCCGAGGCGGACCGCTCGCCCCTCCCGGCGTTCTCGCTGCCGAAGAGATCACCCAAAGAGGTACCGAAGGCCGAGGAGCGCTCGGCGCGACCCAGACGGCGAACCGCCGGGCTCGGCTCGCTCACCGGCTGCTCCGTCTCGCCGCCGTAACGACTGCCCTTGGAGGCGTAGCGACGCCCTTCCTCCTCTTCCTCTTCGTAGTAATCATCCTCGTCCACGCCGAAACCAAACCACGCGGCGACGCGCTCGAGTTGATCTCTAACTCCCATCCGACCTCCTCACGGGCCTCACCTTACCGGGCCTCCTCGATGAGGGCCCGCCCGATCCTGACAATGGTGGCCCCTTCTTTGACGGCGACAGCATAGTCGTTGCTCATACCCATGGAAAGTTCCGAAAGGTCGAAGTGTGGGGCCCAACCGGCCCTTAGCCTATCACGTGTCGCCCTGAGCTTTGCGAAAACATAACGTACATCCTCGGGGTCCGCAACCAGCGGCGCGAGCGTGGAGAAGCCCCGGATCCGGACCTTTCCGCCGGTCCCGGCCGCCGCTTCCAACACGGCCTCGACCTCCTCCTCCCCGACCCCGTACTTGGACTCCTCACCGCTGACGTTGACCTGCACGAGCACCTCCATCCCATCCCCGGGCGCCCTCTTCGCCAACTCCTCGACGAGCTTCGTCGAGTCCACGGAATGCACGAGCGCCACCCTACCCGCGACCTCCTTCGCCTTGCGGCGCTGCAGGTGGCCGATAAAGTGCCACTCGAAGGCTTCCGGAAAGAGCTCCTGCTTGCGCAGCAAGTCCTCGGTCTTGTTCTCCCCGAGAAGCTCGATCCCGGCCTCCGCGAGCGCGCTTATCCCTTCCGGCTCGTAGTACTTGCTCGCCACGAGAAACCGCACTTCCTCCGGCCGGCGACCGCTCTCGCCGGCGGCCTCCGCGATCCTCTCGCGTACGCCCTCGACTCGCTCCCTTATAAGACCCTTGGTCTGCAAGCTAACGCTCATCATCCCGTCGACCGTCGCCCCCGGGGTCCAGCGCCACCGCCGCGAGGTTGCGGCCGGTCTTCGGTCCCTCCTTGCGGTGCGAGTAGAAAAGGTCGGTCCGGCAACCGGTGCAGAGCCCGAGGTCGTGCACCTCCGTCACGCCGGCTTCATGCAGGTCGGTCCGGATCGCCGCCGGCAGCGAGAGCATGCGTCCATCAACGACCTCCCGTCCGAACCTCGCGGCGAACTTCCCGGCGATCTCCTCCGAGACCTCGTAGCAGCACTGGCGGATGCCGGGCCCTATATAAGCGCGAACCGAAGGGGGGTCGCCCATCTCCTTCGCCGCCTTGCCCGAGATCCCCTTGAGCGTCCCCCTCCATCCGGAGTGGACCATGCCTACGATCCCGTCGCCCACGAGCGCGACCGGCGCGCAGTCCGCTATCGCGACGACGAGCGAGAAACCTGCGCCCTCCGTGACGAGTGCATCCCCCTCCCCCGCGAACCCGCCTTCCTCCACCCGCACCACGCCGTCCCCGGCGACCTGCCGGACCCAGGCGGAGGAGCGCCCGTTCATGGCGTTCCTTATGCGGGAAAGGTTTTCCTGGACGGCGGAGGGCTCGTCGCCGACGAGGGTCGAGATGTTGAGCGTGTCGTAGGGCGGCTCGGAGACGCCGCCCTTGCGGGTAAAAAACCAGAGCTTCGCCCCCGGTGAGGCGGGCTCGGGGACAACGTAAGGCGCGCCGCCAGGGGTGTCGGCGGCGCGCTCTCTCCAGGGTGCGGTCTGCAAGGGCTAGCCCGGCCGGACCGCCTAGCGGCGGCGGAGGAAGGCCGGGATGTCGAGTACGTCGCCGCTCTCCCTATCCGCGGCCGGTGGCTCCTCCCGATCGCGATCCCGGGGGGCGTCGACCACCTGCTCCTCCCGGCGCCGGGTGACGAGGCGTTGATCGAAACCCGTGGCAATCACCGTCACGCTGACGCGTTCGCCGTAGGTCTCGTCCACCACCGCCCCGAAGATAAGGTTCGCGTCCTGGTGGGCGGCGTTGTGCACGATCTCCGCGGCCTCGTTCACCTCGAAGAGCCCGAGGTCCGTCCCGCCCGTGATGTTCAAGATGATCCCGGTGGCACCCTCGATGCTCGCCTCGAGCAGGGGGCTGCTGATCGCGGTCCTCGCCGCCTCGGCCCCCCTGGCCTCGCTGCTCGACTCGCCGATGCCCATAAGAGCGGAGCCCGAGTTCTGCATGATCGTACGCACGTCCGCGAAGTCGAGGTTTATGAGGCCCGGAACCGTGATGAGGTCCGTGATCCCCTGAACGCCCTTGCGCAGCACGTCGTCGGCCATCTTGAAGGCATCCATCATGCTGGTCCGCTTCTCGGCGACCTGCAAGAGCCTGTCGTTCGGGATGATGATCAGGGAGTCGACGTTCTCCTTGAGGCGCTTGATGCCCTCCTCGGCGTACGTCCCGCGCCGCCGACCCTCGAAGGTGAACGGCCGCGTCACGACCCCGACCGTAAGAGCACCCTGCTCCCGGGCCAGCTTCGCGACCACGGGGGCCGCGCCCGTCCCGGTGCCGCCTCCCTTGCCGGCCGTAACAAAGACCATGTCGGCCCCGCGAAGGGCCTCCTCGATCTCCTGCTTGCTCTCCTCGGCGGCCTCCATCCCGATCTTCGGGTCGGCGCCGGCCCCGAGGCCACGCGTCAGCTTCTCGCCGATGTGGATCTTCATGTCCGCATCGCACATCTGCAACGCCTGCGCGTCCGTGTTCACGGCGATGAACTCGACCCCGGTCAAACCGGAGTTGATCATGCGGTTCACGGCATTGGTCCCGCCGCCGCCGATCCCTACGACCTTGATCACCGCCAAATAGTTAGTCCCCGACTCCAACATTACCTTCCCAGCCCTCCGTCGCCTGCGCTTTAGCCAGCCTCTCCGGTCCCTAACCGGGCAAAACCCGGAACCACCCCTTGACCGCGGCCACTATGCTACCAAAATCAAATGCCCCCGCACCTTTACTCTTCGGTCGAAGGTCATCGTTTTTCGCGGCGAAGTATAGCAGACCGACCGCCGTTGAATACTGAGGCTTCTGTACAGGCTTAACGTCGCCCTTGATGCGACGGGGCACGGCGAGCCTGGCGCGCATTCCGAGTATCTCCTCGGCAAGCTGCCCGAAGCCCTCCAACTGCGAGCCCCCACCGGTGAGCACGATGCCCCCCGGCAGGGAGTTTCGGACGCGCGCATGGTCCAGGGAATCGCGGGCGAACTCCAGGACCTCGCGGGCCCGGTATTCGAGAATCTGGCTGATGAACTTGGCGCTGTGGTGCCGGTCGTCGAGGAGGACGGGGGCGACGTCGTCGACCCCGTCGGAGAGCGCGCTGCCGTAGCGGACCTTGAGCCGCTCGGCGTCCTCGAACGGCAGCTTGAGCCCGTAGGCGACGTCGGCCGAGAAGCTCTCGCCCCCGATCGGGACGACGGCTGTGTGGGCGAGGGAGCCGCGTAAGAACGCGGCGATGTCGGTCGTCCCGCCGCCGATGTCGAGGAGGGCGGTCCCCATCTGCCTGTCGTCGGGTGAGAGGCACGCCTCGGCGGAGGCCAGCGGTTCGAGCACCACGCGCGAGACCCTCACCCCGCAGTCCTCGACGGCGCCGAGCAGGTTCTGGATGCTGGAGATCGCGCCGCTCACCACGTGCGCCCGCATCGTCACCCGGCGCGCCGCGAGGCCGACTGGCTGCCTTACCCCCTCGGTGCCGTCGAGGACGAAGGAGCGCGGGACGACGTGCAAGACCTCCTCGTCCTCGTCGGGGTCCGCGCCCCGCGCCTCGGCATGGAGCCTCTTCAAGAACCTCTCGGTGACGAGGCGGTTGCGGCTCCTGTTGAGGAGCGTAACCTCGGTGTTGAGGGAGCGGATGTGGCTCCCGGCTATGCCGACGCTGACGGGTCCACCGCGCAGCTTGCCCCCGCCGCACGCCTCGATGGCCTCGGCTACGGACTCGGTCGCGGCCTCCCGGTCCACGACGACGCCGCGCCGCAGGCCGTAGCTCGGGGCCTCTCCCATCGCGAGCACCTCGACGGGGCGCCGCCCGTCGACCCGACCCGCGATCGCCACGATCTTCGTCGTGCCGACATCCAGCCCATAAACCAGCTTCGACACGTTCGCGTTACCCGTTCGGCCTACCGGAGGGACCGTCCCTCTCCACCGCCGCCGCAGCGACCACGACCCTCTCCGGGGAACGCAGGTCGAAGTACGGAGCTTCCGGATGCTTCTTCATTACCCCCGCGAGGGCGCGAACCTGTCCGGCCTCCACCCCTCCTCCGAACAGGACGCGACGGCCCTCCACGGTGGCCTCCACGCCCCCCGCTCCTACCCCGTCCACGGAATCGAGACGCACCCCGTTCTCCTCCAACGCCTCGCTGATACCCAAGATCTCCTCCAGCCGCCCCTCGTCGAGCTCGACCCTCCTGAGGCGCGCTCCCCCCAACCCGGGGAGCTGCGTGCCGTCGGCAGCCCACACGCCGCCCCTCCCCCGGCCCAGATCGCCGCTCAGAACGGCCCTGCGCTCCTCAACCTCTACTAGAACTATACCGGATTCCTTATTTTCCAGCACCTTTGCACCCTTCACCCAAGGATTAGCTTCTATCTTACGCGCCAGCTCCTCCTCGTCGAGAGTGAGGAAGCTAGCACGGTCGGGCAAGGCAGCCCAGGCCTCCCTCTCGGGGAACATACGGGCCCCCTTTACGTCGACGCCGGTAACGGGGAACAGGAGGTAGGCCCCGTAGAAGGCGGCGAGTGCGGTGAGGGAAGCGACAACGACCGAGACGATCAGGGCTTTCAGCAGCCTATGCAGAGGGAATCGCCTTCACGAGAATTCTTCCGTACCGCTTATCCGAGGGTAGCCAGGAACTCGTCGCCCGCTCGCGAGATGTCCCCGGCGCCCATAGTGAGGACGGTGTCGTTGGGGTGGGAGATGGCGCGAAGCACGGTCGGGATGTCGTGCCCGTCGGGGACGTAGTAGACGTCTGGGCGCTCGGGGGCCTGACTCTCGCAGACGGCGTCCACGATCAGCTTCCCGCTCACCCCCGGCTGGGGCATCTCGCCGGCGCCGTAGACCTCCGTCACGAGGACAGCATCGGCGGCGGTCAAAGCCTCCCCGAACTCGCGGTACAGGGTACGGGTGCGCGAGTAACGGTGCGGCTGGAAGACGGCAACCACCCGCCCGTCCGTGGAGGAGGTAGCCCGGGCTACCTCCAGGGTCGCGGAGAGCTCCGTCGGGTGGTGGGCGTAATCGTCCACGACGCGGATGCCGTCCTTCACGCCCTTGAGTTGGAACCGCCGCCGGACGCCACCGAAGTTCTCGAGGCTCCGGGCGGCCGCGTAGGCGTCGTGGCCGAGCCAGCGGGCGACGCCGGCCGCCGCGAGCGAGTTGAGGATGTTGTGCCGTCCGTGGACGCCGAGCTCGACGGCGCCCCGGCTCTCACCGTCCTCGTACAAGAGATAGGAGTTGGACGTGAGGGGCTCCGCCCTGAGGTCCCCGGCCCCTATCCCGTAGGTCGTAACGGGGCAAGGGGCGAGGGCCGCGAGCTCCGTGCAGTTCGCGTCGTCGGCGCAGGTGACGAGGTGTCCTCCGGCGGGGAGCTTCCGGACGAATTTCTCGAAGGTCTCCATGACGTCCTCGAGGGAGGAGTAGAAGTCCGGGTGGTCGAACTCGACGTTGGTGACGACGGCGGCGAGGGGGTCGAGGTGGAGCAGGGAGCGGTCGGACTCGTCGGCCTCGGCGACGAAGAGGTCGGAGGAGCTTAGGACCACGTTGCTGCCTATGTCGTTCAGCTCGCCGCCTATGAGCGCGGTCGGGTTCTCGCCCTGGGCCCTGAGGGCGTGGGTCGTCATGCTCGTGGTCGTGGTCTTGCCGTGGGTGCCGGCGACGGCGACGCTCCTGCCCCCGGAGAGGATGCGGGCCAGGGCGCCGGCGCGGGGGACCACCGGGATCGAGCGCCGGTGCGCTTCGAGGAGCTCGGGGTTCGTGGAGGGGATGGCCGTCGAGATCACGACCTCCTCCGCGTCGCCGACCTGATGGGCGGCGTGCCCGATATAAACCGTCACCCCGGCCTCCGAAAGCCTCCGGGTGTAGGGCGACTCCTTGAGGTCGGAGCCCGTGACGCGGTGGCCCGCGCCGTGCAGGACCTCCGCGATGCCGCTCATCCCGGCGCCGCCGATCCCGATCATGTGGATCTTCATCGTGTTCCTCCGTTCGTCCCAGTTGTAGCCGCGGAGAGGAGCCTCCCGGCGACCTCGTCCGCCGCGTGCGGGGTGGCGAGGCCGCGCATGTTCCGGGCGAGCCCCTCCCGACGCGTCTCGTCGTTGAGTAGTCCCTCGACCCGGTCCCGAAGCGCCGCTGCGTCCACCTCGTCGTCGAGCATAAGCTCGCCCGCCCCCCCCTCGGTGAAGTAGCGGGCGTTGTAGAGTTGGTGATCTCCGGTCGCGTAGGGGTACGGGACGAGGACCGAGGCCCGGCCCACGGCGGCGGCATCGAAGAGGGAGCCTGCTCCGGCACGCATCACCACGACGTCCGAGGCAGCGATGGCGTGCCAGAGCTCATCGTCGTACGCGACGATCTTGTGGCGGGGGTTCTTCGTGGAGAGGCGCCCGAAGTCGCGTCGGCCGGAGATCTGTACGATCGAGTACGGCGTCTCCCCGCCCCCGAAGGCCTCCGCCGCCGCCAGGTTGAGCTTCAGGGCGCCGCCGCTCCCACCAAAGAGCAGGACCACCGGCGGCTCGACCCCGAGGCGGGCGAGCCCCTCCTCCCGCGACGCCTCAAAGAACTCCTTGCGCGTCGGCATCCCGACGGGGACGGCGCGCTTCAAGGCTTGCCTCGCCGCCGGGAAGGTGACGAGCACCTCCTGCGTGAAGCGCGAGGCGAGCTTGTTCGTCCTGCCGGGGACGGAGTTCTGCTCGTGGAGGAAGGTCGGGATGCCCAGAGCCCTGGCCGCGAGGACCGCCGGGGCGCTCGCGTAGCCGCCGACGCCGAGAACGGCGCCGGGGCGAAAGGACTTCAGGATCCCGCGGCAGCGGGAGACCGCCCGCGCGAAGAGCAGGCCGGCCCGGGCTCGGGCGGTCGGGCCTCCGGCGAAGCCGGCGAGGGGGAGGGCGTGGAGATCGTAGCCCGCCTTCGGGACGAGGTCGGCCTCGATGCCGGTCTCCGAGCCTATAAAGGCGACTTCGGCCGCCGCACCGCGCAAGCTATCCGCCACGCACAACGCGGGGATCGCGTGCCCCCCCGTCCCGCCGCCGGCGATCAGGACGCGAGCTCCCGCGCCGCTCCCCGGTCGAAGCGCGTCTCGCCTCTCTCGCAACCTCACTATCCTCCGATACGCGGTACAGAATCCCCACCGCCGCAAAGCAGACGAGGAGGCTTGAACCGCCGTAGCTTATAAACGGCAGCGTCATCCCGGCCAGTGGGACGACGCTCATGGTGGCCCCGATGTTGAAGACGGTCTGGACGGCGAACATCGTGGCGAGGCCCGCCGCCAGGCACCGGCCCAACACCGTCGGGGCGTTCAGGGCGATGAAGTACGCAGAGACCACGAAGAAGCCGAAGGCCCCGATCACGGCGAACATCCCGAGGAGCCCCAGTTCTTCTCCGACGAGGGCGAAGATCATGTCGGTGTGAAGCTCCGGCACCGGTATCGCGCCGCCCCCGGCGCCGGCCCCGAGGTAGCTCCCTCCGCGTATCGCGCTCATGGACTGGCAGATCTGGTACCCCGACCCGTCGCAGACGCTCAAGGGGTCCAGAAAGGTCATGAACCGCTCTCGCCTGTACGGCTCCGCGAGCATCGCCCCGACGAGCATCACGAGCGCCCCGCACCCCGCGAGCAGGAGGTCGCGCGTCCTGAGCTCCGAGGCCCACAACACCCCGGCCGCCCCGGCCGCCACGACCACCGAGGTCCCGAAGTCCGGCTCCACGAGGACGAGCACGAAGAGGAGCCCCACCGCGCCGATCGGCCGCCACGGCAACCCCGACCCCGGACGCGCCCGCGAGACCACCGCCGCGAGAAGCACCACCGCCGCGAGCTTCGCGAACTCCGCCGGCTGCACCTGTATAGGCCCAACTCCTATCCACCTGCGGGCCCCCCCGATCTCGTCCCCCACGAAGAGCACGAGAACGAGGCTCAGCAGCACGCCCACGTACAGCGGCGGCGCTATCTTGCGCCAGGCCGTGTACCGTATCCCCTTCGTCACGAAGAACGCCACGACCCCGACCCCCACGTGCGCGAAGCGCGTCACGAGGGTATCCGTGCTCGAGGTCGCCGAGTACACCATCACATTCCCGAGGGCCGCGAGCGCGAGCGCGACGACGAACAGGTTCGCCCGAAGCGAGGTCACGGTCGCACCCCGTCCGGAGCGGTCGAGAGCCGCGCAAAGGCCTCCCCCCTCTCCGCGTAACCGGAGAACTGGTCGAAGCTCGCGCACCCGGGCGAGAGCAGTACTACGTCGCCCGGCCGGGCGAGGGCGCGAGCCTCCTCCACTGCCGAGCGGAGGTCGGGGAGCAGCCGGACCTCCGCCTCTACCCCGGCCTCGTTCAGAAACCCGTGGAGGCGGGGCCCCGCCTCCCCCTGGCAGAGGATCGCGCGGCACCATCCCAGGTGGGGCAGCACCTCCGAAAAATCGGTCTCCTTCTCCGAGCCCCCGAGGATAAGCACGACCGGTCCCTCGATCCCCGCGAGCGCCGCCGCCACGGCGGCCGGATTCGTCGCCTTCGAGTCGTCGACCCACGCCACACCCCCGCTCTCCCCGACGACCTCCATCCTGTGCGGCTTGAGACCATAACCCCGAAGCCCCTCACGGATGCCTGCCATCCCGGCCCCGAGCCCCTCGGCCGTCAGGGCAGCAAAGAGCGCGTTCTCCAGGTTGTGCCCCCCCACAAAAGGCAGCTCCGAGACCTCCACGAGAGGCTGCCCCCGAAGCAGCAACCTTCCCTCCTGGACCCTCGTCTCCCCATCCCCGACGACGACCGTCTCGGCGGCGAGCCCCTCCACCGCGCTCCGGCCTACCTCGTCGCCGGCGCTCACCAGCGCGAGGTCCTCCGGGTTCTGCCCGTCGAAGATGCGCAGCTTGTCGGCGACGTACTCCTCGAAGGAGGCGTGCCAGTTGAGGTGATCGGGGCGTACGTTCAGGAGCGCTGCGACGTCGAAGCCGGGGTTTTCGAGGTAGTGGAGCCCGAACGAGGAGACTTCGAGGACGAGCGTGCCGGCGTCGCGGACCTCCTCCAGGCAGCCGGTGAGGGCCCGCCAGGAGTTGCCGGCGACGGCGTGCGGGACCTCGGAGGCGGTCAGGCAGTGCCCGATCATGTCGACCACCGTCGTCTTGCCGTTCGTCCCGGTGACGGCCGCGACGTTGAGGCCCGGGGCCTCGGTCCTCAGGAGCTCGAGCCCGAGGGCAACCTCCGAAAGAATGGGGATGCCCCCCTTCTCCGCGGCCGAGAGCAGGGCGTCGGCGGGCCGGATGCCGGGGCTGGCAACGACCCGGTCGAAGCCCTCTTCGAGAACCTCGGGGCCAACACCGAAGCGCGTCTCGGCGCCGAGCCCTTCGGCCGACCGGCGCAGCCCTTTGGAATCGTTCGCGTCAACCGCGATCACTTCGACGCCACGCTCCCCCAAAGCGCGCGCGGCGGCGAGGCCGGACTCCCCGAGGCCGTAGACGAGGGTGGTCATACGGCGTCGTTGTACAGGGTGAAGTAGTAGAGGACGAAACCGGCGGAGGCGAAGACGGCCTGGATGATCCAGAAGCGCACCACAACCTTGTTCTCTTCCCACCCCATAAATTCGAAGTGGTGGTGGATCGGGGCCATCTTGAAGACCCGCTTGCCGGTGAGCTTGAAGAAGACCACCTGGATCATCACCGAGAGCGTCTCGATCACGAAGATCCCGCCGATCACCGGCAGCAGCATCTCCGTCTTCGTCAGCACCGCTGCCACCGCGAGCACGCCGCCGATGGCGAGCGACCCCGTATCCCCCATAAACACCTCGGCGGGATGCGAGTTGAACCAGAGAAACCCGATGATAGCCCCGACCATCGCCCCGCACACCACGGCGAGGTCGTACTGGCGCTCCAGAAACGCTATGGCGGTGTAGGCGAGCAGCGCGATAGCCCCGGCCCCCGCCGCGAGCCCGTCGAGCCCGTCGGTCAGGTTGACGGCGTTCGTCGCCCCCACGATCACGAGCAGCACGAGCACGCTGAAGAGCGCCACCCCCACGACCCCGGGTCCGAGCACGAGGTTCCGGTCGAGCCCCGGCAGTATCACGTTCTGCGTCACGCCGACGTATCGCAGGGCCATGATGTCCGCGACGACGACGGCGAGCATGAGAAGCAGGGCTTTGTAGCGCGCGCTCAGCCCCTCGTTGCGCCGGTTGGAGATCTTCTGCCAGTCGTCATACAGCCCTATCGCCGCCACGGCGGAGACAAGGAGCAGCACGGTCGCCGTAGCGAAGTTCGGTCTCGCCACCACGACGAGCGCCGAGGCGAGGCCGAGCAGCATCACGACGCCTCCCATCGTCGGCGTCCCCTGCTTTATGAGGTGCGTCTGCGGCCCCTCCTCGCGCACGAACTGCCCGAACTTCTTGTTTCTGAGGAACTCTATAAACTTCGACCCCAACGCCAGGGTAACCAGAAAGGCGATCCCGGCCGCCAGGATAACGCTAAACAAGAGCCAATCTCTCCTTTAACTTGCGAGTCAGCCGATCCAGCCCGACCCCTCTGGATCCCTTGACGACGACGTAGTCGCCTTCTTCGAGCACGCTCTCGAGACCTTCGGCTGCGGCCTCTGCGCTCTCGTACTGCAGGGACTCGCCGGGGAAAGCCTCCGCGTACCATCGAGCCTCGTCCCCGACGCACACAAGCTTCTCTACCCCGACCTCGGCCGCGAGCCGGCCGGCCTCCCGGTGATACTCCCGGGCCGCTGCCCCGAGCTCGAACATGCCGCCGAGCACCGCTATCAGCCGGCGCTGCTGCCGCCGCGCGCCCTCGGCCCCATAACGTAATACGGCCGCGACCGCGGCCGGAGACGCGTTGTAAGAGTCGTCGTAGACGATGATGTCCTCCCGAAGCCTGTATACCTCGCCCCTGAGGCCCGTACGCCTGAGACGCGTGAGGCCGCTGGCGCACTCCTCGGGGCCCACCCCGAGCGCCAGACCGCCCCCGATCGCCGCCAGAAGCGGCTCCACGAGGTGCGTCCCGAAGACCGGGGCCTTGACCTCGATCTCACGTCCTTCGTCCCTCGTGTGCAGGGTAAAGGAAAGCCCGCTCTGTTGCTCGGCGACCTCGGAAGCGTAAAGGTCCGCCTCAGGTGTACGCCCGAAGGTGATGCGCCGCCCTATCCCCCTTCCGGTTCCCGTAGAAGCGGCGGGCGCATCGACGGGACATACGAGGACGCTCGCGGGGCCCTCGGGGAGGGACATTGCCAGCTCGCCCTTCGTGGCGGCGAGGGCCTCGAGGCTGCCGAACGAATCGAGGTGTACCGGCGAGACCGCGGTAAGGACGCCGACGTCGGGCGGGGCTATGCGGGAGAGGTGGGCGATGTCTCCGGGATGGGTCGCGCCCATCTCGAGGACGAGCACCTCCGCCTTCTCGTCGGCGCCGAGCACCGTGAGGGGTAGACCGATCTCGTTGTTGAAGTTCCCCTCCGTAGCACCCACGCGCCTGCCCGCGGAGCGCAGGATCGCCGCAAGGGCGTCCTTTACTGTCGTCTTGCCCACGCTGCCCGTGATCCCGACGACCGTCGGAGCGCCCTCCCGGGATAGGGTCCATCGAGCAAGCTCCCCCAAGGCAGCCTGCACGTCCTCCACCACGACCGTCGGCACGGAGAGAGGCCTCTCGCAGACCACCGCGACCGCGCCCCTCAACATCGCCTCCGGCGCGAAGTCCGCCCCGTCCACCCGGCCCTTCAGGGCGAAGAACAGCTGCCCCTCGCGTACCTGTCGGGAGTCAACGGCCGCCCCCGAGACCGGTGTTTGCGCCCTCTCAGCCGGGACCTCGTGGAGCGCGCCGCCCATGGCCTCCGCGGCCCGTTCCAAGGAGACGGGCCTCATCGCTCGCCACCCTCGGGGTGCTGGTCCATGGCGGGCATATCCTTGCGGTCGGGCGGGACGTTCATGTAGCTCAGGGTGAAGCTCATGATCTTCTGGAATGCGGGGGCGGCAACTACCTCGCCCCAGTAAGTCGTCTGCGGATCGTCCACCAGGACAAGGGTCAGGTACTCCGGATCATCGGTGGGGGCGAAACCGATAAAAGAGGTGAAGTAGCCCCCGCCGTAGAGCCCGGTCTCGGGGTCGACCTTTTCGGCGGTACCGGTCTTCCCGGCGACGCTGTAACCGGGGATCTTGGCGAGCCCGCCCGTCCCCTCCTCGCCCTCGACCACGCGCTGGAGCATCCCGCGTACTATAGTCGAGGTGTTCTCGCTTATCACCCGGCGGCCGGGAGCCTCGGGGGCCGCCCCTTGCGTCACGTGCGGCGTCACGGCGAGACCGCCGTTGGCGAGGGAGGCGTAACCCGCCGCAAGCTGCAGGGGCGTTACGGTGAGGCCCTGGCCGATCGGGATGTTGCCGATGGAGGCGCCGCTCCACTCCTCGTACGGGGGCACGAGACCCGCGTCCTCGCCCCAGAGATCCACGCCGGTCACCTCCCCGAAGCCGAAACGGCCCATGTACTCGGCGAGCTTCTCCCCGCCAAGGGCCTGCGCGACCTGCACCGTTCCGACGTTGCTAGAGCGGGCGAGGATGCCGCCGGGATCGAGGGTCAGGATCTCGTGGGGCTCGGAGTCGTTGATGATTCTGTCGGCGACCGCCATCTGGTCGGGGATGACGAAGGAGCTGTCCTCCGACACCGCCCCCTCTTCTATCGCGGCGGCCATCGTGAAGGCCTTGAAGGTGGATCCGGGTTCGTACGGGTCGGTGAGCGCCCGGTTGCGCTGGGCCTCCCCGGAGGCCTCCCCGAACTCGTTGTTGTCGTAGCCGGGGACGTTGGCGAGTGCGACGACCGCGCCGTCCTCGACGCGCATCACGATCCCGAGGGCGCTCTTGGCCTCGTGCTCCTCGACGGTCTCGACGAGCGTCCCCTCGAGCTCGCCCTGCACGGCGGTATCCAGGGTGAGCTTTACGTCCTCGCCGCTTTTCAGCTCCTCTTCGTGGCTCGCCTCGACCCCACCGTACGCTATGTCCGCCCCAAGGTGCCCGAGGGTCTGGCTCGCGAGGGCACCGTTCGGGTAGACCCTCTCGGCGTCCGGGGAGACCGAGACGCCCGGGAGTGCGAGGTCCTGGATGCCGCGCGCCTTCCCGGGCTCGACCCCGGAAGCGACGACGCTGTAGCCGCTCAGGCCGCCGCCGGCGTCCCTTTTCGTGAGCTTCTCCTCCACCTCGGAGGGCTCGAAGCCGAGCATCCCGGCCAGCGCCTCCGCCGCCGCGCGCGGGTCCTCGACGAGGTACGGCGTCGCCACGATCTTCGAGGCCTCGAGGCTGGTCGCCAGCTGCCGGCCGTCGGCGCTGAGTATGGCGCCGCGCTCGGCCCGGTCCTCGACGGCGGAGACGCGACGGTGCTCCGTGGCGAACAGCCCTGTGCCCTCCTCGTTTGCCGTTGTCAGCTGCACGGCCCGTCCCCCGAGCGAGAGACAGACGACGGCGACGACGCCCACGGCCAGCCGGACCCTGCCGTGCCCGACCGCCTGGCCGCGGGCGCCACCAACAGGAGGTCGTGTCCTCCGCGACGTGCCACGCCTCCCCCTGGCCGTGAGCGGCACGACCTTCTCGCCGTCCGCGCACCCGAGGCTGGCGGCGGTGCGGGGGCCGCCCCGGACCTTCCGGTCCCGGGCATCAACCGCCGCTCCCCTTTTCTTCCTCCCCTTCACTCGCCACGTCCTCCCCATCGCTCCCGCTGTAGGTCTTCAGGTCCCTGCCGGATGGATCTCTCATGCCGAGATCCCGCCTCGCTAAGCTCCGAACCCTCCCCGGTTCCGAGAGCTCCGAGACCTTGACCTCCAGACGCTCGGCCTCCACCTCGGCCTGCGCCTTCTCCTCCTGTAGAACCGTCGCCTCCGCCTCGAGCCCGGCCGCCGTTGTATGGACGTAGACGCTCCCAAGCATCAACACCACCGGAACCACGACGAAGACCAGAAAAGATCGGCGCCTGCGCGCTGCCTGCCCCCTGGCCCTCGCGGCGTTACGGGGCGCCCCGCCCGGTAACCTCCCGAGAGGCGCCTCGACGGCCGGTGCCCCGTAGTCTCGCTTTCTCTGGGGCGCGGCCACTACCGTCCCCCTAACGGCTCGTTCGTGCGAACGGCGGAGCGCAAGCGGGCGGACGCGCTGCGAGAGTTCTCCCCGACCTCCTGCTGAGAAGGCTTACGCACCACTCCCCTGCGAAGGATCGGCGCCGCCCCGCACACGCACACCGGCAGCTCCGGCGGACAGACGCAGCGGCCCTCGCGGTCCTTTATGAACCGCTTGACGGTACGGTCCTCGCCGGAGTGGAACGTGATCGCCACGAGACGCCCGCCCGGTACGAGGAGCTCCTCCGCAGCGTCGAGCGCCCGTTCGAGGCCCCCGATCTCGTCGTTCACGAAGACCCGCACCGCCTGAAACACCCTCTTCGCCGGGTTGCCGCCCCTCTCCTTCCAGCCGACCGCCGAGCGCACGGCCCCCGACAACTCCACCGTCGTAAGGAGCGGACGACGCTTGGAGATCTCCCCGGCGACCCGCCGAGCCTCCCCGCGCGGCACGTCCCCGTAGCGGACGAGGACGTCCGAGATCTCCGCCGGCTCGGCCTCGTTCAGAAAATCCGCCGCGGACCGGCCGGAGCTCGGGTCCATGCGCATGTCGAGCGGGCCCTCCTGCACGTAGCTGAAGCCACGCTCGGCCTCGTCGATCTGGAAGCTCGAGAGCCCGAGGTCGAAGAGGACGCCGTCCGCCCGCACGCCTTCCTCCACGAGCCGCTTCAGAACCTCGTCGTAGGCGCCGACCTTGAAGGAGAACCGCGGGTCCTCACGCAACTTGGCCGCCCTTTCGGCGGCCTCGGGATCGCGGTCGATGGCTATAAGTCGCCCCCCGGGCCCGAGCTCCTCCAGTATTCTCCGGGAGTGCCCCCCACCGCCGAAGGTGGCGTCGACGATCGTCTCGTCGCCCTTGGGCGTGAGCGCCTCGAGCGCCTCTTCTAGCATCACGGGATAGTGTCCGGTAGTCATCAAACCCCGAAGTCCCTTCCGGCGAACTCCTCGACGATCTCCGCAAAGGACTCGTCGGCGCTCGACAGGTAACGGTTCCACTCGTCGGTGTCCCATATCTCCAAGCGGTCATCCACCCCGGCGAGGGTAACCGATTGCGAGAGACCCGCGTACTGGGCGAGCTTGGTGGGGACCAGGACCCGCCCCTGGCGATCCAGGGTAGCCTCGAACGCCATCGAGAAGAACATCCTCGAGAGCTGACGCCCCTTGGCCGACAGGTCCGCGTTGGCCTTTATGTTCGCTTTGAATGCCGCCCACTCGTCCGGCGGGAACGCGAACAAACAACGATCAACCCCCTTGGTGATGACGATGCCGCCCTCAAAGTAGGAGCGGAGTCGGGAGGGGAGAGTCAACCGCCCTTTCTCATCTAGGGTGTGCTCATACTCTCCCAGAAGGGCCAGGGTCTCGTCCTCCCACTACGTCCCACTTTGACCCACAACGCTGGGAATTCTGGCATACCCCTGCAAAACCTGCAATCGAGCGGGGCCTTATTCGGGTTATCGGCACAGAACTCGCCCTTTCGAGCCCTTTTTACCCTCCCCCCCAGGGTACTGGACCCCCTATACAAAACGCAACCACAAGCGTGAGCCCAGTGATATCGAGGCAGTGTTGCGTTAGCTCCGGCGGAGCGATCGAGTGGAACATGTAGGTGAGGCTGCGAAGCTGGCACTACATATTGAGCGACAGAGAAATAGGCGTTGGAACTCGGTCTTCCCTTGCGGATAGACAGGGATGGGAGTCCGATGGGAAGCGGGTAATAGGGTGGGCCCACCAGGACTCGAACCTGGGACCGTCCGATTATGAGTCGGATGCTCTAACCAACTGAGCTATGGGCCCAAGAATCTTGGGCGGTGAGCTGCCCTGGTAGGACTCGAACCTACAACCCTCCGATTAACAGTCGGATGCTCTGCCATTGAGCTACAGGGCAATGATGTTCAAAGTATACGGCCCACGGCCTCCGGCTTCAAGATTCCGGGGTCATGTTGCTTGCGGCCTGTCTGAGCTGCCTGGCCTCCGTATGCAGGCGAAGTTTCTCGTCGAAGTCTTCGGTACGGGCCTTGGCCCTCTCGCGGCTGAGGGCGCCGAGCCTGAACCAGGCCGCGCGCAACGAAGCCTCCGAGGGATCCAGCCTCTCCCCCTCCGCTTGGAGCGCGCTCACCTCGTCGAGCAACGGACGAACCCGCTCGTCGGCGAGGAGGGCGCCCGGCTCGTCCGCGTGTTCGAGAAGCAAGGCGTAGATGTGCGCCTGGGTTTCGTCGCCAAAGTCTTTCAGCTTCAGAACAAAGGGCGCATCGAGGATACCGGGCGCCTCCACCCCCTCGGCGATCGCACGGGCGGCCAGGCCGGGACGGGCAAACGCGTGGGCGAGCACCTCGCGGCCCGCCTCGATCACGGGGTCCCGGGGCCGGCGACGCGCTGGACGATCTGCTTTGCCTGGCTCTCCATCCCCGGGCTCGGGCGCGGACCTCAGGGCTCGGGCGTTCACGCCCAGGGCTTCGGTGGCGAGCCGCAGGGCATCCCGATAAAAGACGGGGTCCCGTATCTCCTTTATAAGCCCCTTAATTTCGGACATGACCCGCGAGCGTTCGGCGGCTCCCGAGCCGCGCGCTCGGTCCGCTTTGCGGCGGAAGATGTACTCGAGGACCGGCACGGCCCCCGAGAGAAGCTCGCGGAACTCCTCGGCGGGGTGCTCGAGCAGCCAATCGGCCGGGTCTTCGGAGAGCCGGAGCACGCGGAGGTCGAGCTTCAACTCGGCGGCCGTGGCGGCCGCCCTTTCGACGGCCTTCTCCCCCGCCTCGTCGGGGTCGAAGATCAGGTGAATAGTCTCTGCGTAACCGCTCAACGACTTGAGGTGTTGCTCGGTCATCGCCGTGCCAAGGGTGGCGACGGAGTTTTTGATCCCGGCCTGATTGAGCATCAAGACGTCGGTGTACCCCTCGACGATGAGGGCGACCTTCTCACGCCGCATCTCCGCGGCGGCCTGGGGGAGACCGTAGAGCAGGGAGCGCTTGTTGAAGAGCTCCGTCTCCGGGGAGTTCAGGTACTTCGGCTTCGCGTCCCCAAGGGTGCGAGCGCCGAAGCCGACGATGCGCCCGCGCAAGTCGGAGATCGGGAACGTCACCCGATCCACGAACCTCTCACCCCCACGAGGCGACAGCAGACCGGCAGCGTCCAGAGCGCTACGCTCCAGCCCGATCTTGCGCGCCGCCGCCGAGAAACTCGCCGCCCCGCGAGGCGGGGCGTACCCCAAACGAAATTCTTCGATAGTAGAAGACCCCATTCCGCGCCCCTTCAGGTAGCGGCGAGCTTCCTCGGCGGTCGAAGCTTTGAGGAAGTACTTATGATAGTAGACGGCGGCGGCTGCGAGGGCCTTGTAGGCGGAGCGGCGTCGGGCGGTGCGCGTCTTGGCGGCGCGTTCCTCCCCCGGCGAGCGCCCCTCGAACTCCAGCTCGATCCCGAATCGCTCGCCGAGGTGCGAGACCGCCTCGGCGAAGGGGAGGTTCTTCAGTTCCATAACGAGCTTGATGGCGTCGCCTCCGCGCTGGCAGTTATGGGTGGTGCCCATTTTGGTCAGGAACGTATGAGAGCCCGTCGTGGTGATGTCGACTACCGTGGCGGGGTTCTTCCGCTCGTCCTCGATCTCCTGCACCACCGACCAGTAGTACGTCGTGCCGTTTACTGGCGCGAAGAACCCCTTCATGGATTCCCTACGCGGCATGTGTAGGGCGAAGGTTTTCCTGCGGCTCACGCCGTCTTTGGCCGTCCGAGCAGGGTAGGAGTTTATCGAGACCGGCTTCTCCATCTGAATTAGAAGGGCGAAGACCCCGTAAGCCAGTTCTTCCGAGACGGTAGCAGCGCCCACGGACCCGTTTTGTGTGCGCCCATCTCCATCAAGGTAGCCTTGAACAAATGCAGCCTGGGTTTCAGGCGTCCAATTCAAAGCTTCTATAGGGACACGCTTCTCCGCGCATCCACTTCCGAACCAGTGGCGGAACAGCGCAGATAGATCCGTGCTGGAGCACGTTACCTCGCAGATGTTTTTCTCCTGACGGACCCTCTTCGTGCTCGGTTTTGCGAACTCCTCATCGAGTATTCTCGAAACCTCTTCGGCCAGGGTCTCGCTCTCGTCGGCGCTGAATGACCACTTAACGCCGCCCCTGTATAAGGACCCTTCGGCTGCGTACACGCCGTACAACCAGGCCGTCCTGTCGTTCACGTGCAGCGAGGTGGTTCGCACGTTTCTCGGACCGCTCGTATAGGGTTTGATCACGTGCTCGCCTATAAGAGGAGCGTCTTCCCTCTCGACCGCTGGGATCACGGGGTAGAGCAAAAAATCTCCCTCACGAATATCGGCGGCGTGCTTCACGGACAGCTTGGCGTCCGAACCCTTTCGTCCGAGCTTACTGGAAAACCTTATCTGTTCGCCGCCCCTGTGCCGTAGGTGAAGGCGTGGGACAGCCCGTAGTGCCTCTTCCTTCTCGACGAAGACGCACCAGTGGTCCGGCGTGAGCTCCAGCCCCTCCTTCGCAGCACCGGTACGGATCTTCAAGGTGGGCTTGGATTTAAAGACCTTGTCCGTGATGGTCTCGCGCCGTCCGTCGAGACCGATAACCTCGTCGCCGATCTCGGCCGCGGCTATGGGGATCAAGCCCCTGGAGGTCCAGATGCGCTCGTTGGCTTCCAAGCACCCGAAGCAGTGATAGAAGCCCTTCTCTGGGGAGACGCCGAAGGAGGGTGATTTCTCGTTGTGGTCGGGGTAGGGGCAGAGGCCGGTGAAGCGGGCGCCCACCCGGCGGAGCGCGGTGAACTCGGAGGCGACCTCGACGATGTTCGCCCCCTCCCTTACGGCCTCTATGCTGCGCTGCGAGATCCTCACTCCGCACATTCTACGGTGAACGACGCGGATGACCTAGGGGAGGGTGCTCGCCCGGGTGGTCGAGTTGCCAGGTCCTGCCCGCACGGCCCCTCTCCAACCGCCTGGTGAGTCCCCGAGGCTTCCTCCAAGAGCCTCCTCGGACGGCACGCCCCTCTCCTCTTGCACGAAGAGAACGTAGCAGCCTCATGGGCATGCGTTGGCCACGTCCGGCGGCAAGCTTCCGCGCATGTCCTTATTTTCCTACCGCACGGTTGTGGCCGAGGGCATACGAGATCAGTTCAAGGGGGCGGTGAATTCGCGTTGGTCCAAGAGCCGAGCAACCGGTTTCGCTCCTCAAGAGGGCCCGAGCAGGAAAAGTAAGAGCGGCTCCAATTGAATTTGTGCTTCTTGCGGGGCGATTATCGAGCGTGTAGGCGGGGTAAGTGCGTCGAAGAGTGCGCCCCCAGGGGAGCACAGTGACCAGCTTCGTTAGTCCCGAAGGGCATGTTGTTGCGAGGCTTCCTCGCAGCGAGACGGAAGCACGGCACGAGCCTCAACCTCGACCCTCAGTTTCACCCGAGGTTCTTTAAATCTCCGGAAGCGAAGTTTCGTTCCATCCAACCGACCGCGTGCTCGACAAGACCACGCGCGTCGAAAAGGTGGGCGGTGCCCTCTCCAACCGGTCCGCTCCTGCCCCTCCCGGCCGCAAGGGCAGAACGCGCAACGTACTCGATGTAGTCCTCATCGCCAAGGATGCGTTCGTAGGGGAAGGCACCGTCGGCGGTGTCGATGTCCGAGAAGGTCCGCCAGATGCGCTCACCCCCCTCGATCACGGGCGAGCCGTAGCTCACGCGGCGTTTGCCTGAAACCTCTGCGATAGCCTCCGCATGATGCACGAGCGTCACGGTTTCCAGCGGCGCACCCAGCACCGCCACTTGGCCACCGAGTTCGACGATCCGGGCATAGGGCGTGCCGGCGCCGTAGGCGTCGTCGTAGGGGTGAGAGGCGGTGAGCACTTCGGCGAGGGGACCGACGGCCGCCACGCCCGCCTCCGGGTGCAGGCTGTGGCGCGCCCCCGGCCAGGTCCTCAACGCCTCGGCGACCCGTCCGTGTTCGCGACGGGAGAGCGCGACGCGCGGGTCGTATGCCGGGTGCTCTTCGAGGTAGATCCGCCTGGTTTCGTCGTCCAGCGCGTCGAGGTCGTCGGGCGGCTCGTCCTGCCAGCCCGTGTAGGCCATGAGCGTCCCCCCGGGTCCCAAGGTGTCGAGAAGGGCGCGCACGACGGTCTCAGCGCCGCCGACCACTCTGCCGAGCGCGGACATCCGGCAATGAACCATCGCCACCCCGCCCGGCGCCAGCCCGAGCCTCGTCAGGTCACGAGCCAGCCCCGAACGCGCCACCAACATACCCCGCACGGTAGCAGGAGCACCGAAGTCAAGCCACGCCAACGACGGCGAACGTTTCTCCGTTTCCGGCGAACGAGGGGGCCGCGATTTTTTTGAGGGTGTTCGTACATACGGCCCGGGAAGTTTCGCCCGACTGCGCATGGGGCGCTCGTCTTCACCGCTCCGGGACCGTCTCTGGACTTCGTACGCGCTCCGGCGCTTCGGGATGCGTGTTTACCTCGCGTTACCTCCCCTCCGGGTCGATCCACTTCTTTTCGGCGGGTGGCGTGTAGTGCTTCATCGCATCCAGCAGCCGGCTTGGGTCTTCCCCGGCGAGGACGAGAGAGCGATGCTTCGGGCGGACGAAGCCCTCGGCGACGGATCTATCGAAGAGGGAGACGAGGGGCTGCCAGTACCCGGCGACGTCGAGGAGGGCGCAGGGCTTCTCGTGTATGGAGAGCTGAGCCCAGGAGAGGACCTCGAGGAATTCTTCGAAGGTGCCGTAGCCTTCGGGCAGAGCGACGAAGCCGTCCGAGAGGTCGGCCATCATCTTCTTGCGCTCGTGCATAGAGCCGACGACGTGGAGCTCGGCGAGGCCCTCGTGCCCAATCTCCTTGGAGACCAACGCGTCCGGTATCACGCCCACCACCTCGCCACCCGCCGCGAGGGCCGAGTTCGCCACGGCCCCCATGAGCCCGACCTTGCCGCCGCCGTAGATGAGCCTTAGCCCTCGACGGGCGATCTCCTCCCCCATATGGCGTGCCGCCTCCGCATAGACCGGCCGCGAGCCCTCGCTCGAGCCGCAGAACACGCAGACGCTCTTCATCTTTCGTACCTCCTCCGTGGGAACGGTCTCGCTCCTGTCGCGGGGTTACTCGGAGAGTGCGTCCGGCTTCGGGAGGAAGACTCGCTCGTAGGTCGTCAGGGCGTAGCGGTCGGTCATGCCGGCGACGAAATCCACGGTCTGGACGACGGGATCGGGGTCCGTTCGGGGCCGCTTCTCGGGGTTTTCGAGGTAGTGCTCGAACAGGGCGGCGACCACGGTACCGGCCTTATCCGATCGTCGAAGGCTCGGGTTGTGGTAGACGTACTCGAAGAGCCAAGTCCTGAGCTCGATCAGAGCTTCGTGGACCCTCTTGGAGAGGGTTATCTTCCTACGTTCCCAGGAAGCGGAGATCATGTCGCGCACCAGGGTGTCTATCCGAGCGCTCGTGCTGTCGCCGAGGACGGAGATTGGGCCCTTCGGCAGGTCCTCGAAGGCGATGACTCCCGCCCTGAGCGCGTCGTCGATGTCATGGTTGACGTACGCTATGCGATCGGCGATGCGGACGATCTCACCCTCCCGCGTCGACGGGTAACCTTGCCCGGTATGGTTGAGGATGCCGTCCCTGACCTCGTGGGTAAGGTTCAGACCGGCCCCTTCCCTCTCCAACACGTCCACGACGCGCAGGGAGTGCTCGTTGTGGCGGAAGGTCCGTCCGTGCTCTTCGAGGACGCGCGCGAGGGCTTCCTCGCCGACGTGGCCGAAAGGGGTGTGACCGAGGTCGTGGCCGAGGGCTATAGCCTCGGTGAGGTCCTCGTTGAGGTCAAGAGCGCGAGCGATGGTACGGGAGACCTGCATCATCTCGAGGGTGTGGGTGAGGCGGGTGCGGAAGTGGTCGCCGTCCGGGGAGATAAAGACTTGCGTCTTGTGCATCAGGCGGCGGAAGGCTTTGGCGTGCAGGATCCTGTCCCGGTCCCGTTGAAACGGGTTACGCACCCCGTCGGGCGGCTCGGGTCTCGGACGGCCGACGCTGGTCTCGCAGGCCCATCCGGACTGGGTTCCGCCCACGCGCAGGTTCGGTTCGCTCACGCGGGACGGGCCGAACGCCTGTCGGGGGCGTCGAGGAAGGATGCGTTTCCGGGGGCATGAGCGATAACGTGGGCGGCGACGACCCTGCGGACGCTCTCCCCGAGGCCATCTTCTACCCGGGCCTCCTTCAGCGGCCTCGACACCAGCGTACGGAGGGCGTCGAGGGTCCCGTCCGGGAGCGGGAAGGCGTCGCCGGCGTAGCCCGCCCGGCGGCATTCGGGACAGAGCACGCCGCCCAGGGGCGGGGCGTAGTAGAGGAAGCCTTCGTCCGCGAGCCCATCAAGGTTCCGCTCGCAGGAGACGCAGGCGTCGAGGCGGAGGGCGTAGCCGGAGAGCATCGAGAGCTTCAGCGCGAAGGCCGACGCGACGCTACCGTGATCCTCCGTGCGACCCTCCAGGGTATCGAGGGCGTGGTAGAGGAGGTTGAAGACCCTGCGGTCGGCCTCGTCCCCGCCGGCGAGGGCGCGCATCGTCGCGACCAGGCCGCCGGCGGTCTCGAGGCGGGCGAGGTCCTCGCGCACGCCGTGGAAGCTCCTCAAGACCTCGACCTGGGTGATGGTGTCCAGGGTGCGGCCCTCGTAGGCGAGGAAGTCCACGCACGAGAGCGGCTCCAGCCGTCCGCCGAAGCGGGACTTCGTGCGGCGGATGCCCTTCGCGATCACCGAGACGGACCCCGCGTCCCTCGTGTAGAGGTCGAGAATGCGGTCGGCCTCTCCGTAGCGGATCGAACGGAGGACTATGCCCTTACTCTTGTAGACCGCCATTCTCCGCTTCCTCCATGATCGCCACGCTCCCGCTGGTCCCGAGGCGGGACGCCCCCGCGTTCAGCATCTCTATGGCGTCCTCCAGCGTCCTGATGCCTCCGGAGGCTTTCACCGAGAGCCCCTCCGGCGCCTCCTCCCTCAGGAGCGAGACGTCCTCCTGATTGGCCCCGCCCGGACCGAAGCCCGTCGAGGTCTTCACGAAGTCCGCGCCGCTGGAGGCCACGATCTGGACCGCGAGGCGCTTCATCTCGTCCGTGAGGTAGGCCGTCTCGATGATGACCTTGAGGACGACGTCGTTCAGCCCGTTGTTCATCGCAACGGCGCTCACCTCGCCGTTCAAGCTCGCAAGCTCCTCGGCCACGTAGGAGAACTCGCCCGAGAGGAACTTCGAGATGTTCATCACCACGTCGATCTCCGAGGCGCCACCCACGATGGCGTCCCTGACCGCCGCCGCCTTCACGCCGGTCGTGTCCGCGCCGAACGGGAACGAGACCACCGTCGCGACCTTGACGTCCGTCCCCCGCAGGGCCTTCGCGGCGAGACGGACGTGGCACGGAAGGATGCAGACGGCGGCGAAGTGGTAGCGGGCCGCCTCCTCGCAGAGCTTGCGGACCTCGCCCTCCGTCGAGTTAGGCTTGAGCAGGGTGTGATCCACCGTCTTCGCGAACTCCCTGACCCTCATGCCCAACCGGCCACGCTCCTCCCCAGATGCTACGGAAAACCTTACGCGCGTATTATAGCCCGAGCCGCTCCAGGAACCTCGGGTCGTTTCTCCAGCCGGGCGTGACCTTTACCTTGAGGTCCAGATAGATCCGGGTACCGAGCAGCTTCTCCACGTCGCGCCGGGCCTCCGTGCCGATCTGCTTGATTGTACGGCCGTTTTTGCCGAGCACGATCATGCGCTGCGTCGAACGCTCGACGTGGATGATGGCGTACACGACCGTAACGTTCTCCTTACGCTCCACCTCGTCGATCTCGACGACGATGGCGTGCGGAACCTCCTCCCTCAGGGCGTTCAACGCTTTTTCCCGAATGTACTCCGCCAGGATAAGGGCCTCCGGATAATCCGTGACCTCCCCCTCCGGAAAGTACCGCGGCCCTTCGGGCAGAAGCCCCACCACCGCCTCATTCAGGGGCTCGACGTTCAACCCTTGGAGGGCGCTGAGAGCGAAGATCTCCTCGTAGGAGTTGGTGCCCGAGACGGCCTCGATGACCGGGAGCACGGCATCCTGACCCGGGAGGAGGTCGACCTTGTTCACGCAGGCTACGGCGGGCGTCCCGGAGTCGGCGACGAGCCGGGCCACGTAACGGTCTCCGGTACCGAGCTCCCCTTGCACCTGCGTGGCGTCGAAGAGAAGCAGGACGACGTCGGCCTCCTTGAGGCTGTCGAGCACCTGCTGTTGCATGCGATTCCGCAACGTGTCGCGGGGCTTCTGAGAGCCCGGGGTATCCACGAAGACTGCCTGGTAGCCAGGACCGTTGCGCACCCCTCGGATGGGGCTGCGCGTAGTCTGGGGGCGGGGCGAGGTTATGGAGACCTTGGTGCCAACGAGGGTATTGATGAGCGTGGACTTTCCGACGTTCGGACGGCCCACCACGGCCGCGAAGCCGCTCTTGAAGCCCTCCTCCTGCCCGTTCCTTATCACAGGGCCTCCGGACCGAACGAGTGCGGCAGTATCTCCTCGAAGGGATACCGAAGAGGGGCGCCCCCTTCGTCGAGCACGACAACCTCCTCGCAGCCGAACTCGCGCAGCACCTGCCGGCACGCCCCGCAGGGAAAGCAGGGGGCCGCGTTCGGGCTGACCACCGCGACGAGCCGTATCTTCCGGTCCCCCGGCGGAGCGTCGGCGACCATCTTCATCACCGCGCCGCGTTCGGCGCAGATCGAGAGCCCGTAGGAAGCGTTCTCCGCGTTGCACCCATCGTATAGAGCGCCGCCTTCCGTAACGATGGCCGCACCCACCCGGAAGCCGCTGTATGGGGCGTAAGCCCGTCTCGTGACCGCCCTTGCGGCGTCGATCGCGTCGTTGAGTTGCATGTTCTCGATTCTATAGGAGTTGGAAGACGACGACGGTGAGAAGGGTCCCGAGGACCGCGCCGATCGCGACCTGGTAGACGGAGTGGAAGCCCGCCTCGACCCGGCTCTGGCAGACGAGGAGGGCCATGAGCAGGGTGATCGCCGAGATCAAACCGGCGTACCGCGCCCCCCCATCGACGGCGACGAAGCTCGCCGCTACCCACGCGGCGAACGAGACGGCCGCGTGCGCGGATGGCATCCCGCCCAGAAAGGCGTTCGGGGACCGGGTGAGCGCCTTGCCGAGCACGACGGCGATGGAGACCAGAACGAGCGCCACAAGCGTGAGGTGCCCCGGCCAGCGCCGGACCCGGTCCAGGGTCTCAAGGGAGAACGGGCCGAGGTCGTCGCCGAGGATCAGGTACCCCACGAGCACCGCCGCGACGCTCGCCACGAGCACGGCCCCCGCCGAGACGTCCTTGGCAAGCTTCGCCAGGGGATGGTACTCCTGGGTGACGAGGTCCACGGCGAACTCCATCGCCGTGTTGAACATCTCGGCCACGAAGACGACGAGGATAACGAGGACGAGCATCGCGAGCTCCAGCTTGCTCGCCCCGACGAGCAGGCTCAGGACGAGCACCGCCGCCGCAGCGACGGCGTGAAAGCGCATGTTCCGCTGCGTCCGGACCGAGTAAACGAGCCCCCGGTAAGCGTGGTTGAAGGACCGGGCTACCCCCTGCTGGCCCTTTATGGACCTCGCGACCTTCTTATCCCCCGCCACCTACGTCCCTCAGCACGGCGCCCTGCACGGCCGCCATCTCGCTCGCCTCGAAGTCCTCCCCGTGGTCCATCCCCGAGAGGTGCAACGCCCCGTGGACCACCAGTTCCTCGATCCCCATCTCCGAGCTCGACACGCTCGGGCAGATCACGATCTCCCCGACCATCTCCCCGTACGGCCCGTCGATCTCGAAGCTCAAGACGTCGGTCGGCGCGTCTTTGTCCCTATACTTGAGGTTGAGTCCCCGAATGGTCTCCTCGTCCACGAGGGCTACCGAAACCTCGCCCATACGTTCGGGGTCGTAGCCGCGGGCGGCGAACGCGGCGGCGGCGAGCTCCGTAGCGCGCTCGGCGGAGAGCTCGCCGAAACCCAAATCATCCAGGACGGCGACGGAGAAAGGCATAAGCACCCTACCCGGTCGAGCCCCTCGCGGGGGCGGGCTTCTGAGCGGGGGGCTGGGGGTACTCGATGCGCGGCCCGATAAAGCCTATAAGGGCTTCACGGATCGCCTCGCCCGTCTCGTGGATCTCGTGCATCGTGAGCTGGCACTCGTCGAACTGGCCGTCCTCGAGCTTGCCGCGGATGGTCCCATTGACGATGTCCTCGATGCGCTTGGGGGTCGGCTTGTCGAGGGACTTGACGGTCGCCTCGACGGAGTCGGCGAGCATCAAGATTCCCGCCTCCTTGCTTTTTGGCTTCGGTCCTCCGTAGCGAAAGTCCGCCTCGCGGACGTCGACGCCGGCGAGGTCGCCGCCAAGGGAGTCTTCCAGGGCCTTGCGGTAGAAGTACTCGATCCGGGTCGTGCCGTGGTGCTCGGCGATCATGTCGAGCACCTCCTGCGGGAGATTCCACTCGCGCCCGAGCCTGAGCCCGTCCTTCACGTGGCGCTTGATAATGCGTGCCGATAGCGCGGGCGTGAGGCTCTTGTGCGGGTTGGCCCGCCCGATCTGGTTCTCGATAAAGTAGTACGGATGCTCGAGCTTGCCGACGTCGTGGTAGTACGCCCCGACGCGCGCGAGCAGCGGGTCCGCCCCAATCCGCTCGGCGGCGTTCGCAGCGAGGCTGCCGACCTGAATGGAGTGCGTGAAGGTACCCGGCGCCCCGCTAAGCAGCTTGTTCAGGAGCGGGTTGCCGGTGTCTGCGAGCTCGAGCATCTTCTGCGGTGTGAGGATGTTAAAGGCGTTCTCGAGGAGCGGCAGCAGGACCATCGCGAGCATCAGCGAGAGCAGGCCGTTTACGAGCCCTATGCCGCCCTGGCCCAGAGCGCCCCTCAGGCCGTCTCCACCGATCAGGGCGAACGCGAACGTCACGACCCCCGTGACGACCGCGATGAGAAGCCCGGCCCACAAGAACTCGGTCCTCGGGCCGACGCGCAAGACCGTGTAGATCGCGAACCCCGAGGTCAGGATCAGCACCGACGTGAGAAAGAAGTCGTTGCCGGCGATGATGCCGATGTTGACGCTCTCGATGACCACCATGAGGAACATCAGGCGCGGCCCGAGCAGGATCGTCCCCAGGATCGAGAGGCCCGCGAGCGGTATGAGGTAAGAGGGGAGCGAGAGCACGACGAAGACGCGCGCCAGCGCCGTGAACAGGATCAGGAGCAACGCCGCGAGCAGGATCCTTATGGCGGCCTTACCCTTGAGGATCCTCTTCCCGAAGCGCTCCAGGAAGTACCAGGCGATCCACATCTCCGTCGCCACGACTATCCCGACGCCGAGCAGCACGGACCAGGGGTTGGCCCCGCCCGTGAGACCGAGGGCCTCCAGCCGGGCGACGTCCCCCCGGTCCAACACCTCCCCCCTGGCGACGACGCGCTCGTTCTGCGCGATGCGCCCCGACACGTCCTCGACGGAGGCGGCCGCCTCGTCCCGCGCCGCCTCCGTCGCCGCCCGATCCACGACGTAGTTCGGCGCCAAAAAGCCCCTGCTCGAGACGTCCACCACGACCGCGAGCTCGCCCGAGGCATCCCTCCTGGCCGCCTCGGAGAGCCTCTCACGTCCCTCGGAGAGCGTCACGACGAACGCAGGGAGCCCCTCGACGCCCTCGTCGGCGACGGCCGTGGATCCGTACAACTCCCGCAGGTTCTCGACCGCGTAGCGCTCGGCCTCGTCCACCCGTTCGTCCTCGAGAAAGACGAGCGAGCGGGCCACGTCACCGGGGATGGGGAAGGGTGCGGTCCCCTCCACCCGTGAGACCTTCTCCTCCGGCTCGGCCCCGGAGGCACGTATCCCGCGCACCTCTTCGAAGAAGCCCTCCACCGCCTCGACCTGCCGCGCCGGGATCTCCTCGTCCTGCCGATAAGCCTCCCTCGCGCCGTCACGCGCCTCCTGGCGCGCGGCCCCCGTGGCGACGGGGTCCACGTAGGAGACGCTACGCTGGGCATAGACGTCGTCCTCGGCGACGCTACCGACCTCGAAGTCCGTCCCGCCGAGCCCACCCGTGTAGTAGGCGGGACGGAAATCCACGCTTATAAGGACGGTGAGCGAGAGCCAGGTGAAGAAGAGCAAGAACATGTAGAACCGCATGTGCGGGAGCCCTTCGACCCATCCCCGGAACTTCTCCATCCGTGTGGGCAGCCGATGGAACTTCTCCGGCCGTTTGCCGGGGACCGAAGGTTGCTCCGGCGGCGCCTCGACCGGGGACGCGGGTTCGGAGCCGCTCCCCGGCCCACCACCGTTCCTGGAAGCGGCCCCGTTGGGGAAGTCCCGGGGTTCGCTGGCCTGGCCCTCGCGGGCCTCGTTGTTCGGGGGTTCGTTCACGCCACCCGCCATTATGCCCGTTCCCGGCCCCTAGGATGCCCCGGGCTGGTCGACGGCTTTCTCGTATGCGTCCACGATGCGCATGACGAGGTCGCTCCGGACGATGTCGTCGCGCTTGAGACGCACAAAGGCGACCCCTTCGACCCCGCCGAGCGCCTGCTGCGCGTCGTCGAGGCCGCTCGTCTTCCCGCGGGGCAGGTCGACCTGCGTCGCGTCGCCCGTGATCACCATCTTCGAGCCGAACCCCAACCGCGTCAGAAACATCTTCATCTGCTGCGGGGTCGTGTTCTGGGCCTCGTCCAGGATCACGAAAGCGTCGTTCAGCGTCCGCCCGCGCATAAACGCGAGGGGCGCCACCTCGATCGTGCCGCGCTCGAGGTGTCCGCCGAACTTGGCCGGGTCGATCATCTCGTACAGCGCGTCGTACAGTGGCCTGAAGTAAGGGTCCACCTTCGCCATCATGTCGCCCGGCAGAAATCCCAACGACTCCCCCGCCTCGACCGCGGGCCTGGTGAGGATGATCCTGTTGACCTCGCCCCTGTTGAGCGCGTCGACCGCGAGCGCCACCGCAAGGTAGGTCTTCCCCGTTCCTGCCGGTCCCACCCCGAAGACGACCTGGTGCTTGCGGATCGCATCGGTATACGCCTTCTGATTGCGGGTCTTTGGCGCCACACGGCGGCCCCGATGCGTGAGGATGATGTCCCCGAGGACCTCTTTGCCATCGCCGGACGAGCCCATCTTGAAGAGCCGCTCGGCGGTCTCCGGCGTAGGATGATTCCCCCTCTCGGCGAGGTCCACTAAGCCGTCGAAGACCACCTCGGCCCGCTCCACGGCGTCCTCGGCCCCGCGCAGGACGATCTCGTTCCCGCGGACGATCACCTCGCACTCCACGAGCTCTTCGACCCTTCTCAGAACCGAGTCCCGGTCCCCGAAGACCTCGTACTGCCTCCCCGGCGGAACCACCAGCTTGGCCTCGACCTGATTTCCAGACTTGGTGTCCGTACTTCCTCCTTAAACTTCTACCATAACGTTGTACTTAACCCTGCAGCCGGCTTCGCACGACCCCGGAGAGCTTCCGGCCGTCGGCCCTACCCGCGGCCACGGCGTTCGCCCGGCCCATCACCGCGCCCATCTCCCTCATGCTCGTGGCGCCCGTCTCGGCTATCGCCTGATCCACGAGGGCTTCGAGCTCCTCGTCCGAGAGCGGGGTGGGAAGATACACGCGGACCATCTCGGCTTCTCGCGTCTCGGCCTCGGCCTGCTCCTCCCTCCCGGCCTTGCGGTACGCCTCGGCCGACTCCTCCCGCTGCTTCACCTGGCGCCGAAGAACCGCCATCTCCTCGTCGTCGTTCAGGGGTTGGCCCTTCTCGATCTCGGCGTTTTTGAGGGCGGCGGAGATCATGCGAAGGGCGGTGACGCGCCCCTTGTCGCGGTCTCTCATCGCCTCTTTTGTATCACGTGCAACGTCATCGCGTATGGCCATTACGGCATCCTCACCCTCTCGCCGCCCATGACGTGGGCGTGGAGGTGGAAGACCTCCTGGCCGGCGTCCGGGCCGTTGTTGATCCTGAAAGCGTACCCCGATTCGGCGATGCCCTCACCCTCGGCGACCCCCTGGGCGACCTCGAAGATGCGCTTCGCCACGCCGTCGGGGACGTTCCCGACCTCGGCGAGCGACGAGATGTGCTCCTTCGGGATGACGAGCACGTGAACCGGCGCTCTACCGTTTATGTCGCGGAAGGCGAGCACCCCGTCCTCGTCGCGCAAGATCTCGGCCTCGATCTCGCCCTTCACGATCTTGCAGAACACGCAACCTTCGTCGCTCATGGTCTCCTCTCGCTTTTCCCTGCTATACCTTCTCCGATCCCACCCGGCACCGCGGCGCACGCCCGGGCGACCGCCACCATCCCCGCGGTCTCGCTGCGCAACCTGAACGGCCCGAGCGACGCGAGCTTCGCACCCTCCCCGACAGCGAGAGCTAACTCCCCCTCGCTGAAGCCCCCCTCGGGACCGACGAAGAGTCCCACCGCAGAGTTCGGAACCGCGTCCTCGATCGGCGGCAGTTCGGGCCCGTTGTGCAGGAGCACCCCGGACTCGCCAGCCTCTCCCATAGCCTCGGCGAAAGGCACCGCCTCGCGAACCTCCGGGATGCGAAGCCTCTGCGACTGGCGGGCCGCCGCCAAAGCCACCCGGCGCCACCTCTCGACCTTGCCGTCGCCGCGGTCGAGCCGCACCACGCCATGCTCCGTTACGATCGGCACGATGGCGCCCACCCCGAGCTCCGTCGCCTTCTCCACCACGAGGTCCATGTGTCGCCCCTTGGGCACGGCCTGGTAGAGGGTTACGCGCCCCTCGTCGGCGGGGGCCGGGCGCTCCCCGGTCACGGACGCCTCCCGCCCTTCGGTGAGCTCGGCGACGAAGAGCCGCCCCGAGCCATCGACGACCTCGATAGCCTCGCCGGCCCGCGCCCGGAGGACCTTGAAGAGGTGGTGACCCTCCTCGTCGGGCAGACGAAGGACGTCGCCTACGGAGAGGCTAACGTCGGAGAAGACGCGCGTGCGTACGGACACGAGAGACCCGCCGAACCTACCTGAAGACGGCCCTCAGGCGGTCGAAGAAGGAGTCGCCGCCGCCGTTGTAGGTCTCCTCGCCGCTGATCTCCTCGAAACGCCGCAACAGGTCGCGCTGCTCGTGGTTCATGCGCGTCGGCACCATCACGTCCACGACGACCTTGAGGTCGCCCCGTCCCCGGCGTCTCAGGCGCGGCATCCCCTCGCCTCTGAGCGTCAGCGTCTCGCCGGGCTGAGTCCCCGGCTCCACCTTTACGCCCTTCTTGCCATCGAGCGTCGGCACCTCGGCCTCCGTGCCCAGGGAGGCCTCCACGAAGCTGACCCTCATCCTGTGTACGAGGTCGTCCCCGTCGCGCATGAGCTCCTCGTCTTCCTGCACCCTCACCCTGACGTACAGGTCCCCCGCAGGGGCGCCGCGCTCGCCCTTGTGGCCCTGGCCGGTGTGGCGAATCCGCATCCCGCTCTCGATCCCGCCGGGGATGGAGACCCGGCGCGTGACCACCTCGGAGACGCGCCCGCTGCCGTAGCAGTTCTCGCACATCTCCTCGATGATCCTGCCGCGTCCCGCGCAGGTCGGGCAGGCGCCCGTGCTGACCATCTGGCCGAGCAGGCTCTCCCGGACGGTCCTCACCGCGCCCGCGCCCCCGCAGGTCCCGCACTGGCGCGACTTCGTCCCGCCGATCCCGTCGCAGACCTCGCAGTTTTTGACCACCTGCACGTTGACTTCGCGCTCCGCCCCGAACGCGGCCTCCCGCAAGGAGATCTCCACCTCGGCCTCGACGTCCTCTCCGCGCGCCGGGGCCCGCCCGCCGCCGAAGAACGAGCCGCCGAACCGGTCCCCGAAAAACGCATCGAAGATGTCCTGGAAGCCGCCGAACGGGTCTCCGCCCATGCCGGGCCCACCGGCACCCCCGCCGCCGCGGGGAACCTGGTGTCCGTAGGTGTCGTAGGCCCTTCGCGACTCGGGGTTCGAGAGCACCTCGTAGGCCTCCGTCAGCTCCTTGAAGCGCTCCTCCGCCCCGGCGTCGTCCGGGTTAGCGTCGGGGTGGTGCTCGCGGGCGAGCCGCCGGTAAGATTTCTTGATCTCGGTATCGGAGGCCTCGCGCGCGAGGCCCAGGATCTCGTAGTAGTCACGCTTCGCCAAAGAGGATGCTCCTTAGAACCTGGAGTCGAGGTGCTGGGTCAATGCCTCCGCCGCCGAACGGACGGTGGAGATGGCGGCGCCGTACTCCATGCGCTTGGGCCCTATAAGGGTAACGACGCCGAAAGGCCGCTCGTGCCGGTTGTAGGCCGAGGCTACGAGGCTGGTCCCCGTGAGATTGTAGAAACCGGACTCGGCCCCGATCGCGACGACCACCCCGCTGCTGGATACCGAGCGCCTGAGGGAATCCCCGACGAGCTTCAACAGCCAGCGCCGCCGCTCGAAGACCTCGACCACCGCCGCGAGGCTGGCGGGGTCCAGGTCGTCGAGACGGGCGAAGAGGGCCGAAGCCCCCCGAATAAACAGGCCTCGTTCCGTCGCCCGACCGAGAACCTCGACCGCCTGCAAGACCGCGCCCACGGCGAGCGGGTTGTAGTCCGAAAGGTAGCGCCGGGCCGACGAGAGCTGATCCGTCCCCACCGAGTACCCCCCGAGGAACGTGTTGAGGGAGGAGAGAATCCCCCGCACCTCTTCGTTCGGGACGTCGTGCGGCAGCGAGATGGTCGTGCTCGAAGACAGGCCATTCTCCGTGGTGACGACGACGAGGTGCGTCCCCTCCCGCAAGGGCAGGTGGTCCACCCGCGCCACCGAGTCGCCCAGGGCGCTCGGCCCCGCCACGACCGCGAGGAGGCGCGTTACCTCGCTCATCCCCTCCGAGACCCCCTGCAGGAGCTCGTCCACGTTACCGACGCCCTCCGGCGCCTCGAAAGAGGGACCGGTCGAGCCCGTCTCCTCGACCATCAGGGCATCCACGTAGTAGCGGTAGCCCGCGTCGGTCGGCACGCGCCCGGCGGAGGTGTGCGGGTGCGTCAGGAGCCCTTCGGCCTCCAGCGCCGCAAGTTCGGACCGTATAGTGGAGGAGCTCGCGTCGACCACGTCAACGAGGGAGGCGCTGCCGACAGGCGTGCCCGTCTGGATGTACAGCTCCAGCGTCTTCGTCAGTATTTCGTGCTGTCTAGCGGAGATCGCCATGCCGAAAATTCTACCACGAGGGCTATCATTCCCCGCTCCCGAGCCGTGCACGTGCGCACATGCACAGGAGGCGTAGGGGCTAGAGCTTCAGCGCGGCGAGGAAGGCCTCCTGCGGTATCTCGACGCTCCCGACCTGCTTCATGCGCCGCTTGCCCGCCTTCTGCTTCTCGAGCAGCTTGCGCTTCCGGGAGATGTCGCCGCCGTAGCACTTGGCGATAACGTCCTTGCGGTAGGCGCGGACGGTCTCGCGCGCGATGACGCGCTTGCCCATAGCAGCCTGGATCGGCACCTCGAACTGCTGGCGCGGGATAAGCTCCTTGAGCTTCTCCACGAGCGCGCGCCCCCGGTAGTACGCCTTGTCGCGGTGGACGATGATCGAGAGCGCGTCCACGACGTCGCCGGAGACGAGCACTTCGACCTTCACGAGGTCGGAGGCCTCGTAGCCCTTGAAGTCGTAGTCGAACGAGGCATAACCCTTCGTCCGGCTCTTCAAGGCGTCGAAGAAGTCCGTGATGATCTCCGCGAGCGGCAGGTCGTACGTAAGCTGCACGCGCCGCGACGAGATGTACTCCATCCCGACCTGCACCCCGCGCCGCTCGTGGCAGAGGCTCATCACCTGGCCAACGTACTCCTTCGGTCCTATAAGGGTGGCCCGCACCACGGGCTCCCGGATCTCCAGGTACGACTCCGGCAGATCGCTCGGGTTCGTCACGATCCGGACCTCGTCCTCCATGACGACCTCGTACCGGGCGCTGGGAGAAGAAGCTATAAGGTCGAGGTCGAACTCCCGCTCCAGCCTCTCCTGCACGATCTCCATGTGAAGAAGCCCCAGGAAGCCGCACCTGAACCCGAACCCCATCTTGGAGTTCTCCGGCTCGAAGAAGAGCGAAGCGTCGTTGAGCTGAAGCTTCGACAGGGCGTCGCGCAGGCGCTCGAAGTCGTCGCCCTCCGTCGGGTACAGCCCGCTGAAGACCGTCGGCAACGCCTGAGCGTAGCCCGGCAGCGCCTTCTCGGCCGGCTGGGCGACGCGCGTAACCGTGTCGCCGACGCGCAGGGCCTCTATGTCCTTGAGCCCGGCGATAACGTACCCGACCTCGCCCGCCTGCAGCGACGGGAGCGCCGTCGGCTTCGGCGAGTAGCACCCGACCTCCAGAAGCTCGAACCGCTCGTCCGCGCGCATCGCCCGGACCTCGTCGCCCTTCTTCAACTCGCCGTCAACGAGGCGGACGAGCGAGATGACGCCCCGGTAGGGGTCGTAGTAAGAGTCGAAGACGAGCCCGCGCGTCTCCTCCTGCGTGGTCTCCGGGTGAGGGATGCGGTCGACGATCGCGTCGAGGACCTCCGGGATGCCCTGGCCGGTCTTGGCCGAGATCTTGATGATGTCGTCCTCGTCCACGCCGAGAAGCTCGACGAGCTCCTCGGTCGCGGCGGGGACGTCGGCCATCGGCAGGTCGATCTTGTTGAGGATCGGGATGATCTCCAGGTCGTGCTCCATCGCAAGGTAGAGGTTCGCGAGCGTCTGGGCCTGGATGCCCTGGCTCGCGTCCACCACCAGGAGCGCCCCCTCGCACGCCGCTATCGCCCGCGAGACCTCGTAAGCAAAGTCCACGTGGCCCGGGGTGTCGATGAGGTTGAGGTTGTAGTCGCCGTCGTCGCGAGGGTAGAGCACACGAACGGCCTGGGCCTTGATCGTGATCCCTCGCTCGCGCTCGATGTCCATGGTGTCGAGGATCTGGTCCATCCGGTCCCGCTCGGCGACGGCGTGCGTCGCGTCGAGCAGCCGGTCGGCCAGCGTACTCTTACCGTGGTCGATGTGCGCGATAATGCAAAAGTTACGAGTATTCTTTAGGGTAGACACCCGTAAAGTTTACCATGATTGCCCTCTTGTTCTACGTGTGTTACATTCTCGTGGTTCAGAACGATTACAAGCAAGAGGAGCTTCAAGGTGCCAGCACCCTCCAAGCGCGACAAGCAGAGCGCCCGGACCCACGAGCTGAACAAGCCCGTCCGCACGCGCCTGCGCAACATCTCCAAGAACTTCTACAAGGCCATCGAGTCCGGCGACACGGAGCGTGCGACGCAGCTCAGGGACGACGCCCAGAAGGCCTACGACAAGGCCGCCTCGAAGGGCATCATCCACCCCAACAAAGCCTCCCGCAAGACCAGCCGCCTCGACAAGGCCCTGGCGGGCACGGGCTCCGAAGCCTAAACCCCACAAACAAAGCAAGACTCGAAAGTGGCCGTACCCGGTTCGTTCGGGTACGGCCACTTTGGCTTTCCATCCTCGCTCTACTCGCCCCCTCGTCACCCTGCCTCCACACCAGGAATCCACCTACAGCTTCGGTTACCCGCGGCTTGACCTCATCGGGCCTCTGGCAGCGCAAGGAACATTGGAAGAAGCGGATTGCCGCGTAGGACGAGGGGTAGGAGCAACGGCAAAGCATGTCTGCGCGTTCCGGCACGACTTACGAAACTGCTCCTCGTCCTACCGCTTATGCCCCCTGCGTCATCGCCGCAATGGTTGGGAAATGACCCGGTGGGGGTCGGCGAACAACAACTCCAGAACGAAGGTCCGGGACAATCCGGCCCAGCCTGCGCCTTGCGGAGCTCACGGCTTCGCAAACGCTCCTTCTAGCGGGATAGCCCCATCACGGCCAGTTCGACCTGCAGGTTGTCCGAGAGGTCGCTACCGCCCTTGAGGCCACGTTCGAGGTCGGAGACCAGGGCGAGGGCGCGTTCGAGTTCCTCCTCTCCCACCTTGCGCGCCCCTTCCTCCAGCTTGCGGGCGACGAAGGGTGGGACCTTGAGGGCGCTGGCGATCTCCGGGCGCGGGGTGCCCTCCTCGACGAGCGCCTTCGCCCGCGCCAGGAGACGGAACTGGCGCCGGATCATATGCACGATCCTCAGCGGCGGCTCCCCCGTACCGAGCAACGCCTCCAGTAGATCCAGGGCACGCCCCCCGTTCCGGGCCCCCAGGGCATCGACAAACTGGAAGATGTTGGATTGCAGGTCCGGCGGGCACAAGGCCTCGACGTCCCCCATCGTCGCCTCGCCGTCGGCGTACAAGGAGAGCTTCTCCACCTCCCGCGCGACGCGCGTCTTGTCGTTGGAACAACGTACGACGAGCTCCGAGGCCACGTCCTCGGGGAGCTTCAGGCCCGCCTTTTTGGCGTGACCAACCGCCCAGCGGGCGAGCGCCTTGCCGGTCGGCTGCTCGAAGTTATGGACCTCGCCGACCCTTTTGGCGGCGGCGAGAAGCTTCTCGCGGGCACCGAGCTTCTTTCCGAGCAAGACGAGGTCGGCTTCCGGCGAAGGGTCTTGCAGGTAGTCCACGATCTTGGCCTTCTGGGCGGCGTTCCAGGCGTCCAGGTTCCTGACGAGGACGACCGAGCCCTCCCCGAACAGCGAGTAGGAGTTGCAGGCCGAGACGACCGCCTCGGGGCTCGTGTCCCCAGCGTCGTAAGCCTCCACCGCACGCCCCTTGCGGATCTTGTCGACCCCGCGGGCCTTGCGCTCCTCGTCGTCGCCAAGCAAAAGATATACGGCCATGCATCCATTCTAACCCGGTAGCACGGCGACGAGCACGACCCACAGGGACGACCACACCAGCATAATCCCCGCGGCCCTCGGCCACCGCTCCTCCGGCAGCACGATGCCGGCGATCCCCGCGTAGACGCAGCCGAGGTAAAAGAGTCCGACGAGCGGCAACGATGCCCCCGGCGTGGCCACCGCCGCGCCGGGCAGGGCGGAACCGGCCCCGGCGACCCCGGCGAGGAGGCTGACGAGGAAGCCGTTGGAGGCGTTCACGACGTGCGCGAGCGAGACCGAGACGCTGCCCGCGAGGATTCCTACGAGACCCAGGGTGAGGATGGGACCCGAGAGCGGCACAGCGACGAGGTTCGTCAGGAGGCCGACCGCCGACACTTCCCCGAAGCTCGCGGCGATTATCGGCGTCGTCGCGAGTTGCGCCGCCAGGGAGACGGCGAGCATGTTGGAGAACAGTTCGGAAGGCTTCTTGAAGCGGCGAAGGACGGTGCCCTTCATGAGAGCCTGCAGGGGTTTCCTCAAGAGCAGGATGCCGAAGACGGCGGCGACGGAGAGTTGGAATCCGGGGTTGTAGACGAGCAGGGGGTTCCAGGAGAGTACGGCGGCGAGC